>NZ_DKXK01000014.1:16851-41956 GCF_002492185.1 Lactococcus sp. UBA7128 | reverse complement strand
GACTTCTTGACAGCTGTACAGAATGGCTCTATTGATAACAACTGGGGGAACCCGGGGCCTGAGGAGAATGTTCAACCCGACCAAATCAATTTTAGCATTATGGCACCGGGGACTATCTTCACTATGGCTAATGAGCAGTATCGTTATTTGGAGAATCAGGGTGGTGGGAATCATTTGATTATTCGGAATGAAGCTGGTGTACAGATTTCTTGGGATAATCAGAATACTCGTCTCAATCAGTGGTATGATGCTCTTGACCCAGCAGTTCAAGCCATGGTACAACCTGTAGAAAATACTTTCACAGTAGGAAGTATTGCATTTGCTGATGTTACTTTTGAGGGTAATGGCTGGATACCGCTTCATCTAACAGGAGAAGTAGGTGCAGATAATTCTGCCGTTGACCTAAGTGGTACCAGCCGAGCTTTTTCTCTGTCATTGGCAGATGTGGCACGTTTGTCAGGTCCAGGACTAGCTTGGGAAAGTCGTGAGGAACGTCGCACGGGTCAAATGCGTACATGGTGGCTTCGTACGCCTGGAGAAAGTGGTAGAGGCTGGCGCTTGACCACCGGAGGTGCCCTGCAAACTTATGATTCTAACGCTCAACTAAGGATACGTCCAGCACTTATCGTCCACCAGTAAGTAGTATATAGGAAGGCATGCTCTCTCAAATTCCACTGAGGGACATGCTTTTTTATGTTCTCTGTGCGTAGAAGGTATTTACTCATTAGAAAGTATTTTTTTGTATAAATAGAAAGATGAAAAAGATAGCGATTATAGGTGGGGGCATCATTGGGATGACTTTGGCCAATTATTTAGATAGAGAACAATTTGAAATTACGGTTTTTGACTCAGGGAAAAATCAAGCAACAGGGGCGAGCGCCGGGATTATTTCACCGTGGTTGTCCAAGAGACGTAATAAAAAATGGTATGCTTTAGCGCGGGATGGAGCGTCCTTTTTTGAGCAATTGGTGACGGATTTTAACTTACACGAAAGTATCTATGAAAAATGTGGTAGCTTGTTTTTGAGAAGTTCAAAAGCACTTCAAGAGCTTGAACAGCTTGCCTTAGAGCGTAGAAAAACGGCACCAGAGATTGGTGAAATTCGCCGTCTAAGACCAGAGGAAACAGAAAAAAAGCTGCCTTTACTTAAAGCAGCGGAGAGTTTGTATATTTCAGGTGGTGCTCGTCTAGATGGAAAGGCTTACTTGGAACACCTTCGCGCACGAGCAGAGGCAAAGGGGATTCACATCATTAAAACTGAAGCCAGAGTAAGGAGGAGAAGGCATGACTGGGAGGTTGCTTCAACTCAAGAAAGCTTCTTTGTGGATGAACTGGTTTTGACACCTGGACCAGCATTGAAAAGTCTGTTGGAACAGCTGGGATATTCGGCAGCTGTTTCCCCTCAAAAAGGGCAGCTTTTGTCCTTTGATACAAGCTTTGAGACGGGAGAATGGCCAGTGGCTTTCTTGGATGGCGAGGCAGAACTCATTCCTTTTCAAGAGGGACGTCTGCTTCTGGGCGCTACACATGAGAATGAAGCGGCTTGGGACTTAAGTCCCACCCAAGAAGCTTTTGAACAGTTGACAAAGGGAGTACAACCTTTTTTGAAAGAAGATTTTTTCACAAAAACAGCCTATAATTATCGTGTAGGAACACGGGCTTATACACCAGATTTTGCACCGTTTTTCGGTCCAATAGAGGGCGAAGCAGGTTTAATAGTGGCGAGTGGATTGGGATCCTCAGGCTTAACGACAGGACCCTATATTGCCTATCTTTTAGCGCAGTATCTCAACAGTACTCAACGTCAATGGGAGATGGGGATATATACAAAAGATTTGAAAAACTATATAAAAGCCAAAAATGCTTCAAAATAAAAGACGTATCAAAGGGTGTGTTATAATGGAAAAGATAGATTGAAAAAACAGAAAGATAGTAATGGCCAAAATATCAGATTTAATCGTTAATACACCAGAAAAAACAGAAGTTGAAGGCATTTTTCATAAGCATTCGAAAGGTTTTGGTTTTGTAAACCCACTGGATGCAATCGACAAGAGCAATGATATCTTCATCTCACCAAAATTTACCAAATCAGCCATGGATGGAGATACTGTCCTTGTTCGAGTGCTTCATCAAAAAAATGCGAAACGTGGTGCAGATGGGCAGATTATAAAAATTATAAAGCGCTCTGTTACTGAAACCGTTGGGACCTATAAAAGTTTATCAAGTCGTCAAAGCAAATTGACGGGTTATAAAGGAATCATTCAACTTTACAATGAAAAAATAACAGATCCTTTGTACATTAGGCAGCCTCTTCCCGGGTTACAGGAAGAAGATGTGGTACGTGTCAAAGTAACACAGCATCCAGATGAAGACAAGGCTTTTGAAGGGCAATTGCTAGAAATTATCGGTCACAAGGATGATGTCGGGATCGATATTTTAGAGGTGCTTTGTGCCATGAAAATTCCGCAAGAATTTACACCGGAGACAATAGCTCAAACGGAAGCAATACCAGAAGAATTAACCGAGGAAGACCTTGCTGGTCGTGAAGATTACCGTTCAGAAATCACTTATACGATTGACGGTGAGGATTCGAAAGACTTAGATGATGCCATCCATGTTAAGAAGTTAGCCAATGGAAATTATGAGCTAGGTGTTCACATCGCTGATGTTTCTCACTATGTGACCGATGGCTCCCCTTTAGATGAGGAGGCCTTCGCACGTGCCACATCTGTCTACGTTACAGATCGTGTTGTGCCCATGTTGCCGGTAAAACTTTCAAATAACCTTTGTTCGCTGAACGAAGCCCAAGAACGTCTAACCATGTCATGCATTATGGAAATCAATAAATCAGGTAAAATTATCAATTATAAGATTGGTCCATCGGTGATTAAGACAACTTATCGCATGACCTATTCCACAGTGAACAAGATGCTCAACAAAGGCCAAGAAGGACATCGTGAAAGTTTAGAGCAGTTCCCTAAAATTGTGGACTCTGTTGCTATTGCTGGCGAACTTCATGCGCTGCTCGAAGAGATGCGCCATCAACGTGGCATGATCGAATTTGATGAAAGTGAAGCGAAAGTTCTCTTGGACGAAAAGGGGAATGCGATTGATGTTGTGAAACGTGATCGTGGCACGGCAGAACGTATGATTGAGTCCTTTATGCTGGCAGCCAACGAAACAGTTGCCCTTGATTTTCGGAAGAAAAAACTGCCTTCGCTTTACCGCGTGCATGACAAACCTAAGGAAAAAGCGTTTGCCAAACTGATGGAAAAGGCTGCAGATGCTGGATTTAGCTTAAGCTCTGATTCTCATGAAGCCGTGAATTACTTTGCGGAAGAGATTAAGGGTACAGCATTTGAAAAAACGCTGACTTATCAATTACGTCATACCATGTCAACAGCTTTGTATTCTGAAAAAAATACGCATCACTATGGTTTAGCCGCGACGGACTATACACACTTTACCAGTCCAATTCGTCGTTATCCCGACTTGGTTGTACATCGTTTGCTTCGTCTTTATTCAAAAGATCATTCCAACCGTACAAAAGAAGAATGGAAAGACCGTTTGCCTGAAATTGCTAAACAGTCTTCCGACATGGAACATCGTGCAGTTGTGACGGAACGCATCGTTGACGCCATGAAAAAAGCAGAATATATGCAAGATCATATTGGGGAAGTTTACACAGCTACCGTAACCGGTGTTCAAAAATTTGGCCTTTTCATGGAACTTGAAAATACTGTACAAGGTTTGATTCGTACGGTCAATCTTCATACCGGTGTTGAAGAAGCTATCGAATTCGATGAAGAAGAAGACATTTTCAAGGGCAAAAAATCAGAAAAAACTTACCGCATGGGTGATGTCCTAAAAATTCGTGTCATTTCCGCCAACAAGCGTAAAGGGACCGTTGATTTTGAGGAAGTTATTGAAGAATAAAGGTTCTGTATACTCTGTGGTGGTAGATGAAAATCGGTTCTGTATACTGTATGGTGGTAGATGAAAATCTACTGCCATTTTTTTGTAGGAAAAAAGCCATAGTAATCCGCTAAAATGAAGTTACCAACCACCATTTATTAGTTAGGATTCCTATGACTCATTCAGATTCTATCACACTTTCGCTCGACTTGAAAGCCTCAGACCTCGATTTCCCTTTAGAAAATTTTATCCGATATGGTTTTGCCAAAATAACAGGACAACATGAAGCACAAATTTTTACCGCCACTTATCGACCTAAAACTACAATTTGCCCAGCTTGTGGAGTGATGAAAGAGGCAAGAAAAGTACGTGCCTATTCCACTTCAGAAGTCCTCCTCACACCTTCTGGACATCGTCCAAGAGTTCTCGAATTGACCAAGGCAAAGTATAACTGTGGAGATTGTGACGCTACATTTACACCCACACCTTATTTTATTGAACCTCGAGCCAATGTGTCTTCTGTTCTTAAAGCAGCTATCTTGATTGATTTCAAAGTCAAAATGTCTATGCGTGATGTTGCCAGCCGTTACTTTGTTTCCCCTGCCTTTTGTTAGAAAATTCTTGATCGGATTTCCCTCAAACAAAAGTTTAGGAGTCTACCAAAAGTTCTCTGTTTTGACGAATTCAAAGCCACTCAAAATGACGACAATGGGCTTGCTTTTGTCTACGCAGATGGTCTGACACATGACATCTTAGATATTTTAGAGTCTAGAAAACAAGTGGACTTAATAGCTTATTTTCTCAATTTTCCTAGAAGTGAGCGTTTGAAAGTCAAAACAATTGTCATGGATATGAATGCTTCTTACCCTGCCCTCATGACCCTTTTTCCTCACGCACAACTGCTTATTGATGGTTTTCATGTCATCCAGCAATTATCAAGAGCTTTCAATCAACTTCGTGTTAAGGAAATGAAGAACTTGAAGAAACTCAAAGGCGACAATGGCAAGATTTATCGTAAGCTAAAAAAATACTGGCGACAGCTGCTCAAGTGGAACGGCAAGGTCAATTACCAAAAGCGTAAGCAATTTCCGCTTTTCAGGGGCGAATGGAGAACGGAAGGTGAGGTCATTGATGCCCTTTTGAGCTACTCTCAGAAGCTCCAAGAAGCCTATATGGTCTATCAGAATGCCTTGGATGCCTTTGCCAATAAGCAAGCAGACGACTTTTTTGAGGCTATTGAAACCATGCCTGAAAGCTTACCAGAGGACTTTAAAATTAGCTGTCGTTACTTGCTTAAACACAGAGCTGCCATTGGTCGTGGGATTCTTTCGCCTTATTCCAACGGCCCACTCGAAGGGAAGAATAACCTTTGTAAGCTCATTAAGCGTATTGCCTTTGGCTTTGGGCGTTTTGACCATCTTAGAAAACGGATTTTACTTCAACAAATTCTCTCAAAAACAAACTAAAAAACTGCCCGAAGACAGTTTTTCAAGTGATTGATCTGTAACTCATTTTACTTTTACCACCGCAGAGTTGACAGAACCGAAAAAATTCCCCTATCATTTACTTGAAAATATTCAAAAAAGTTATCGTAACTTACACTTTTGAAGCTAAAGACCATAGAGCTGAATATTGCCCTATGGTCTTTTTTGTCTTATGGAAGTTCTTTTAGAATATTGTCAGAGATTCTGTCTTATGAACCTAAATTAGGATTCAATGTTGCAAGAACAGTTTGAAATTCATAAGTGTACCTGCATCCAGCCTAACATTAACTTTGATAAAAATTTGCCTAATAGTCTAGGGTTTCTCCCCAAGTTTCGAAGAAAAAGGCAGAAGGACTGGCTTCACCTTACTCTTTATTTCTGTATCTCTCAAGTTCTAAATCTCATCTACTCTAAAGAGGTTCCCGTCTTCAATCCTGTACACACTGTCACTATTTTTTATCATCCGTGCATCATGGGTCACCATAATAGTGGCTTTATTTTTTTCATGTGCTTCTTTTCTCAAAATATCCACAACTTGGTAAGCTCTTTCTGTATCTAAGCTGGCTGTTGGTTCATCAGCTAAAATTAAGCTTGGATCATTGTAAAGTGCACGTGCGATTGCAACACGTTGACGTTCTCCACCAGAGAGCTCTCCAGGATATTTATCTTGTAGTTCTAAAATATCTAAGGAGTCGAGCATTTCATCTATTTTTCCTTGATTGATATTCTTTTTATTTATTTTATCCACAAGTTTCAACTGTTCTTTGACAGTCAAGTAAGGAATGAGGTTCGAAGCTTGTAGGATAAAGCCAACTTCTTTAAATCTTACTTTGGAGCGTTCTTTTTCTGACAGTTGATTAAAGTCAATTGTATTGATTTTTGTTGTTCCTGTTGTTGAAGACTGAAGCCCCCCAGCGATTGTTAAGAAAGTACTTTTACCAGAGCCCGAAGGACCAATGATTGAGATAAACTCCCCAGCTTGTACCCGTAAATCAATGCCTTTCAAGGCTTGAACTTCTGTTCGCCCCTTACCAAAGCTCTTTGTGACTTTATCCATATGTAGAATATCTTTCATTACTAACCTCCAATCGCTTGTGTAGGATCAATCTTTCTTATCGTATACAGTGAAAATACAGAACCCAGTATGGACACGATAATCAATACGAAACCATAAATTGTCCAGATAGAAAAATCAATTGCAAATGGCATAGCTTGCGGGAGCACGAAACTTGTGAGATAGCTCCCACCAAAAGCTGCAACTACACCAACCAATGCCAGCCAAAAACTTTGCCATAAGATAGACTTCATAATAAGGAAATTTGAAATCCCTTGCGCCTTCATAATCCCAAAGATGGGAACTTTTTGTAGCGTGATGACATACATAAAGACGGCAATAATGAGCAGCACAATCAAGAACAAGAAATAAATCATGGCGCTGAGTGTTGTTTTCTGTGCGGAGTAACCAGGAATGTTGTTGATAAGTTCAGAAGTTGTGATGACTTTTAATTTATCTGAGCTTGAACCTTTCAAGCTTACTTGACCAGATTTTACAATGACACCATTCACAGAAGCTTCTGCGGCGGCTGTGTTCATATTTTTAATTGCGGACAAAGTAGTGAATGAACTGTAGACGACAGGTGTTGCTGAATAGTAAGTCGGTTTGGCAATGCCAACAATTTTTAACTCTGTATCGTTATTCCCTACCTTTATCTTGTCCCCCACTTTATAACCCTTGTCGGCAAGGTTTTCTGGGATGACGACTTCTTTTTTATCTTCCGAAAAATCGTTGCCTTCTTTTACATTTGGTAGAATATCAGAGCCAATTGGAAGCGCCATGACTGTAATATTCTCTCTTTTATTTTCTCCTTGATTGATCGACGTTGAAAAAATCGAAACGGGAGATAATTCGTCTCCTTCAATATTATCTAACTCTGTTTTTGAAATTTGAGAAGCAGATAAAATATTATTCGAACTGTCTGACAGAACAATCTTTTCTGCATTCCAATCCACTACAGCTTGTTTAAACTGGTCCGCAAGGCCAGTCGATAGACCTGACAATATGAAAACAACATAAGAAACCAAAAAGATGATTGTTGCTATCAACGTGTACCTTGTCTTGTAATAAAATATTTCTTTAAGTGATAAAAACATAATACAACTCCTTGAAGAACTTCACGTTCTCTTCTTTATTGATGATTTTGACTGCCTGAGAGACCATTCATAATCACTGCAACTTCACTGTCATAGTGCGCAACAAATTCTTGATCACTCCACTCTTCTGCAAACAGTCTGTAGACAAGATCATGCACAACTGCTTTGAACACGGAAATCATTGGCGAAACAGGCTCTTTACTTACAAATGTTTGAGGATTATACTTTTTCCAAGCTAAAGTCAATTCGTGATTCCAATCTAAAAAGCGATATTTATAGATGGCGTAATTTTCATTATGCACGAGTTCCTTTAGTAGTAAATGCTTGTATTCGTCTAGGGCTTGTTCAAGCGGATATTTTTGGATTGCGTCTAAGAAAAGCTGGTGAAGCTCACGTGTCTCTTGAGACAGGACATACATATAACAATCCGTTAAATCTTCAAAATATTGATAAAAACTTCCACGAGGAATGTCTAAACTTTGCACAATATTTCTTACCGTTGCTTGATGAAAGGGTTTATCCGCAAACTCTGTCTTACAAGCCGCGTAAATTCGTTGCTTTTTTTCTTCTGGAAGCTTTAGATATGTAGCTTTAGGCACTTTATTTCCTCCTTCTCTTATCAAAATGACACAGTGTCACTTTAGGGTAAATTTTAACAGTTTAAGCATTAAGAGTCAAATATATGAGCTTATTTTATTCCATTCTCATTTTTCAAACTTTGTATGATTCTAAAATAAAAAAAATTTGTAAGTTGAATATCTTGCAAAAGCAAAATATAAGCAGTAGAATGAAGATGGAAATAAAATAATAAGGAGGAGTTTTGTATGGTCGACAAAGGTACAACAGATAAACTTAAAGGTAGCGCTAAAGAAATTGTTGGTGATGTTACAGGTGACAACAAGAAAAAAGCTGAAGGCTTCCTTGATAAAACGATCGGTAAGGTGAAGGAAGTTGCCGCAGACATCAAAGAAGCCTCTGAAGATGCTGTGGAAGATGTAAAAGAAAAACTTGAGCATCATAAAAAGTAAGATAAAAAGCACTGTACGCAGTGCTTTTTATCTTTTAAAATTACAGGCTTGGCAAAGAAAGAATTATTTTGAACAAGTCCCCATCTGTTTCCAAAAGGAAATGGCCGTCATGAGCTTCCACAATCGACTGAGCTATAGCTAGCCCCAAGCCTGAACCTGTTGTATTCCTTGATAAATCCCCTCTTTTAAAACGCTGCGACAATTCTTGACTATCTTCTCCTAATTCTTCTCGCGAAATATTTTTAAAGATTAAATCAATCATGCCTTTATCATTTTTATGTCCCGAGATATAAACTCTCGTGTTCTCCATAGAGTACTTCAAAATGTTGTGGATTAAATTTTCAAACACTCTCCACATCTTATCCCCATCAACCGAAGCAAACAGTTCCTTATCTGTTTGTGTGATAAATTTCAAAGAAGAAGATTCTATTTTTTCAGAGAGCTCAGCCAGTGACTGATCGAGCAATTGTACAAGGTCGACCTTACTTTTTTTCAGTTCAATATTGCCGCTAGCCATTTTTGAAACTTCAAAAAGATCATCAATAAGAACTTTTAAACATTTTGATTTTTGGTCGATAACTTCGACATACTTATCCTTTTCATCTTGAGAAAGGTCGGCATTACGCAATAAATCAACAGAAGTGATGATTGAAGTTAAGGGTGTTCTTAAATCATGTGAAACATTCGTAATGAGTTCTGTCTTCAAACGTTCACTTTTTATTTGCTGACTTTTGGAAGATTTCACCTCTTCATTGATTGTTTTGAGATTTTCAGAAATTTCTCGAAAAACAGTTTTTCCCTTGGGCTTGATGTTTAACATTTCAGCATTTTCCCCTTGAGCAATCACCTCAATAATTTTTACTGTCTGATTAAACATGGCCAGCCTTCGCAACAAATAAATGAAGATAAGCAAAAGATAAATCACAAGCACGAACAAGTAAAGAACAATGGCTTGTCCTCCCCACATCAGTGCGAGCAGAAAACCAAGGAAGGCTGCCACCATACTCCAGAAAATGAACCAAGCTTTTGAACCTGTTGAAAAATTGCTGGCAGCATCTTTTATGAGAGAGAGGCTTCTAGCAATGTAGGTTTTCTTCCAGTTTTCTCTATCCTTTGCCTTGTGGTAAATCACCCAACCTACAAGAAAGAGCAGATAGAGCACCAAGAAAGCCCAACAATATGCTTGCAGAAAAGGTATAAGATTCCATGTGACTTTAGCTTCATGTATGAGTGATAAGTAAAGGAGAGAAAGGAACAAGGCAATGAAAATCTCTCCATCAAGGGCTATTTTATCCCATGATTTGACTTTCTCCAGAAGCGCATCTTCTCCTTTTTCTGTTTTCTTCCAGTAAACAAGGAAGGCTGCAAAACTTAAAATGCTCACGCAAAGAAGACCTATCGTCAGATTTTTCATCTCTGTAAAACTTTTGAAAGATGCTCTTTGATCAAAGTTGCTATTTTTTAATATAATAATTTGACCTTCAAAGCGATTTTGACCGTCAAAACTAAGTTGGCTTATATTCCCTTTAAATAAAGTTTTCGCTGTTGCAAAAGTTTTATTTTCAGAGATGTTATCAAGATGTTTCCCCGATCTGGTTTCGGTCAGTTGATAGTTAATATCTGAGGAAAGATCTTTATATTGTGGCAGCCAATCTGCTTTTTGCTGCGCGATTAATTCTTTCTTCTGCTCCTTTATTTTTTCTGTGACGTATTTGTCGTCTGTGAACAACTTATCCACTTCATTTAACTTTTTATTTTGCTCCTCCTCAAGTTTCCTTACAAGTGATTTGTCGCCAGATTCTTTCGCTTTACTGAGACGTTCAAGGAAGACAGGATCCTCTTTAATCGTTGCCACTTGCGTATACTTATCCGGTTGATTCATCCGGTATTCTTCAATATCTTCTGTTGTCACCTCTATTGGTAAATTAGGATTTACCTGAGTATTCATTAACGCTTCTTCTAAGGTTGAAATTTCTTCTTTGAAGTATTTTGACTGAAAATAATCATTAAAAATATATTGTTCAGCATTTAGAACTGTAAAAACTAAACTGTTTACTCCTAAAAGCAGCAAAGCTAGCCCGATACTCACTGCAAACTTATTTTTCCATTTTATAACCAATGCCCCACACCACCTTTAAATACTTTGGATCTTTTGGATTTACCTCTATTTTTTCACGAATTTTTCTTATATGTACAGCCACAGTATTTTCTGCATTAAATCCTGGTTCTTGCCAAACCCGTTCGTAGATTTCCGTAATAGAAAAAACTTTTCCAGCATTGCAAGCCAGCAATTCTGTAATTTTGAATTCTGTAGGTGTTAACTTTATCAATTCCCCGTCTACTCTCACTTCCTTCCCTTCTTGATCAATGGTCAGTCCACGAAGCCGAATTACTTTTTCTTCTTTTTCGTAACTTCCCAAGGAAGTGTATCTTCGGAGCTGCGACTTAACGCGAGCAATTAATTCCAAAGGATTAAAAGGCTTGGTTAAATAATCATCAGCTCCAATTTGTAGGCCTAAAATTTTATCCGTGTCTTCACTTTTAGCACTCAGCATCAGAATCGGAATCTGTTGTGATTGACGGATTTTAAAAGTGGCTTCAATACCATCGAGCTTAGGCATCATGACGTCCATGATGATTAAATGAACTTCTTCTTTATCCAGAACCTCCAGTGCTTCAATACCATCTTTTGCTTGAATGGCATGGATTCCTTCATTCTTTAGATAAAGTGCAATCGCTTCACGTATGTCTTTCTCATCATCCACAATTAGAACAGTATGATTCATGTTTCCCCCATTTCCACTTGATGAAATTAGTATAACAGAAATTTATGAACAGTTTTTAGCTTAATTTCTTAATACTTTCTTAAGTTTTTATGTTAAAGAGCGTAAAATAAAAAGTACGTTTCTGTGAAAAGAACCTCCTCAAACAGATTCTACTGTATAGTTTTTACAGTATCTATTTTACTTGGTTCTTTTCACAGAAATTGCACTTTTTTCCATTTTTCACTGAATAATTTTTTCAATCTGAGAAAGGACTGCTTTCTCCTTATTACTGCCTATAATCCACTTCGCTCTTGCTTTCGCTTGGTCATTGGCATTGGCTACAGCATAGGAATAGCCGGATATTTCCAACATTTCAAGATCATTATTCGCATCACCGAAGGAAGCTAAGTTTTGAGGAGAAAGTTCAAGCTCTCGCAAGACTTTCTCAATAGCTGCACCTTTATTGCTACCTTCAAGAACGATATCCAGATAGATATTCCCACTCGTCACAGCCTTTATCCCTTTTTTAAAATAACTATTCAGTCTTGCTGTGACAGTAGCTAACTCTGCTTCGGGGATAATTGTTGCAAATTTAACCACAGTATCTTCTGGTAGCTGCTCAAAAGAAGAGAGAAGTTCTAGTTTTTCATAATATTTATGAGCAAAAGTTTCAAACTCTTCTGAAACACTCTCTAAAGTATAAGCGCTCTTCGCACCACAAACAACGACAGGAATCTTTAAATCTGCAAGCAAGTCGAGAACTTGGCTCACCTCTTTTGGGTTAAAACTTGCGACTATCTCCACTTCATCATTAATGGTAATGATTCCGCCATTTTCAGAGATAAAAATAATATCTTTAATATCTTCAAAATAAGACTTTAACTTAAAATATTGATTACCACTTGCCACGATGAAGCGAATCCCTTTGGCATTCATTTTTTGCTGCAGGGTAGAGAAGTACTTTTTATCATAAGTAGATTTTTCATCCAAGAAAGTGCCGTCCATATCTGTCGCAATAGCTGTTATCATTTTATTTACTCCTCTATATTCTGAATCTATTTTATCAAAATATAAACTTTTATGTTGGTTATGTTTCTCTTTCGGTTACTTTCACAAAATAGAGAAAAAACGCAATGCTCACCAGTTTCTCTGTGGCAGTAGTCAAAGCTATTGTAACTTCTCCTTCTAAATTATTTGCTCTTTGTAAATGTAACCTCATCTTCTGAAAGAAACTCTGTACGCAAGGACGAACCATATTCTTAACTTCATTATCAAAACTTTCATCCAAAGAAACATTATGACTGGTTTCAATGCTGTTCTCTTTCAAAACAGTGCCCTACTTCCTAAACACCAGTATATTTTTGAGTTTTCAGCCTATCAGTCATTATGGCTGCTAAAAAGCACAATAAAATAAAAATGAAACATTCACATTTCACTTTTATTTTATTGCGCTTTTTCTTCTAAAGTACGTTCCACATCTAACTGGCGGATATTGTATGTCGCTTCAAGCATTTCCACACGTCGAACAGAACGGGGTAAAAATTTTCGGATGTCATCCTCATTGTAACCCACTTGAAGTCGCTTATCATCAAGAATCAATGGGCGACGTAAAAGTGTACGGTTGTCCTCAATTATAGCGACGAGTTCATGAAGAGAGAGACGTTCAAAATCTAAAGATAAGCGCTTATAAGCACGGCTTCTTGTCGATATTATCTCCTCCGTGCCATTTTCAGTCAAAGATAAAATATTAAGGAAATCTTCTGGATATATTTTATCTGTTACCAAATTAATTTCTTCAAACTCTAATCCATGATTAGTTAGCCATTCTTTGGCTTTTTTACAAGAACTGCAAGCCATGACAGTGTATACTTTTATCATATCCTTTTCCTCACCTTTCTTAATTTTATCTCATTTGTATTTAACATAATTATATCATTTTTAAACAAAATGTCAAACTGACTAAATTTTGTAGTATTTTATATATAAACGTAACAAAATAAGAACTGCATCAAAGCAGTTCTTATTCCTCATATACGCGGTAAATTCTATCTGATAAGAGACAAATAACTTCGTAGCCGATAGTTTTCCGCCAATTTGCGATATCCTGAACCGTAATCTCTTTATCCCCGTTTTTCCCTATCAAGGTCACTAAAGTTCCCATGTCATAGTGTCGCGGGAGACGAATCGTCATTTGATCCATAGAAATGCGCCCGATGATTTCACAAAAATGTCCATCAACAAGAACCTTAAAGCCTTGCATATCACGTGTCCAACCATCCGCATATCCTATAGAAACTGTGCCCACATAGGTGTCTTCTTCTGCACGGAAAGTTGCTCCATAGCCTACTGTATCTCCTTTATGAATTTTTTTCACATGGGTCAGTTCTGAATGCAAGCTCAAGGCCGGCTCTAACTCATAGGGCAATTCTAACTCATCGCCACTTGGATTTAAGCCGTACATAGCCAGACCAACGCGTTCAATATCCTGGACATCCTGATTTTGCCATAATCCTGCTGCAGAATTTGTGGAATGCACATACTTTGGTCGATGACTAAGTTGACTTACCAAAGCATCAAATTTGGCTTTTTGTTCTTCAAACTGTGTTGTGTCTTTTTCATCGGCCGTTGCATAATGTGTAAAAATCCCCCGAACACTAATGTTATACTGTTCCGCAAGCGCAATAATTTGATTTGCTTCCTCAGCCGTTGTCACACCAATTCTTCCCATACCTGTATCTACCGCGATATGAATTCTCAGACGCGAAAAATGCTTATTTTTATTGGAAGCAATGACTTGTTGAAGCCACTCTAAACTTGGTGCAGTCAAAGTAATGTGTTGGCTGGCAGCAATTTCCGCGTGCTCTGGAACAATACCTGATAAAACTAGAATTGGTTTGATAATCAGCTGCTGGCGAAGTTCAATAGCTTCATCAAAATTTGATACACAAAAACCATCCACAATTCCCTCAATATGCTGTGCAACCGCAACTGCACCATGACCATAGGCATTGGCTTTTACAACTGCCCAAAGTTCTGGTTTATCCCCAATGTGCTTTCGCATCTTTTTGACATTATTCTCAATCGCTGATAATTTAATGACGGCTGGTGTGTGACGATGTGGTGCTGCTTTCATAATATCTATCCCCTTTTTGTTTTCAATCTCTACTTTCCAAAAGAACCATAGCCACTGCTTCTTGGTTACTATGTGAGATACTCAAATGTGCCTGTCCAGCAAAGGGATGCTTTAAAAAATAAGGTTTTCCTTTATCATTTTTAGAAATTTCTATTTGATGAAAAGAAAGCTGACTGTCAAAGCCTGTTCCCAATGCTTTGGAAAAGGCTTCTTTTGCTGCCCACCGTCCAGCTAAAAACTCCATCTGGCGTTTTTTTGAGGTAAAACTTTCAAAATGAGCAAACTCGCTTATTGTTAAAACTCGCTGTGCAAATTTAGCATTGTGTTCCACTGCTTGGATAATGCGAGATATTTCAACATTATCTATCCCTATACCGTAAATCATTCCTCTATTATATCAAAATTTTAAACACTTTATTTTAATTTTTTCTTTTACTCTCAGAAACAAAAAAACAGCAGCAGACTTTCATCTACTGCCGTAAAATATACATAATTCTTATTATTTAGCCAATTCGTAAATTGCTTCAGCATAGATAACTGCTGATTTGAAGAGGGCATCCAATGGTTTATATTCATTTGCTTGGTGCATTGTATCTTCTTCACCTTCAAACATTGCGCCATAAGCAACACCGCGTTTAAGGAGACGACCAAATGTACCACCACCGATTACTGTTTCGTAACCTTTAAGGCCAGTGTGTTTTTCGTAAACGCTGATCAATGTAGAAACAAGTTCATCTTCCATTGGGACGTAGTGAGGTTCCATAACGTGATCGTTCATAGTCACTTCTTTTACGCCTTCAAGAGCTTCAAGAACTGCTTTGATTTTGTATTGGTCAGTACCTTGTGGGAAACGGAAGTTAAGAGCGATTGTACCTTCACCATTTTCGTCAAAGTTCCAAACACCAGCATTCATCGAAGTTGCACCCATAAGCTCATCATTGTAGGCTGTGCCTAATTTTTCACCTTCGTGGTCATCAATCAATGTTTCAGCGGCAAGTTTGATGTAGGCAGCTGCACCGGCTTCGAAGTCGAATTGATTGAGGAATTTAGCAAGGTAAGTTGCACCGTTAATGCCTTTAAATGGCATTGCACCGTGCGCAGATTTACCATAAATTGTTACTGTTGCTTTACCGTCAGTTTCTTCAAGGTCAAAGCGCAAGTTTTTGTTAGCATTTTCAGCAACAAAAGCTTCCAATTTTGCTTGGAGGTCTGTCGCACCTGAGATTACTGCAGTTGCAGATTCAGGGACCATATTTTCAGCCAGGCCAGCTTTGAAAGAGTGGAGTACTACAGCACCAGCATTTTTTCCGTCAAAGTGAAGGTACTCTGTAACGTTACCTTTTTCACCATTGATGATTGGGAACTCAGCGTCTGGAGAGAATCCGAAATCTGGCAATGGCAATTCACAGTGTTCAAAGTAGTAATCCATATCTTTCCAACCTGTTTCTTCGTTTGTACCAACGATGAAGCGGATTTTTTTAGATAATGGCACACCAAGGTCTTTCAGGATTTTCAAACCATAGTAACAAGCCATAGTTGGGCCTTTATCGTCTGAAGCTCCACGTGCGTAAAGGTTACCATTACGGATTTCAGGTTCAAATGGGTTTGAGTCCCAACCAGAACCGGCAGGAACAACGTCCAAGTGACCGAAGATACCTAAAACTTCGTCGCCTTCTCCGTATTCAAAGTGACCAACATAGTTGTCATAGTTTTTAGTTTGATAGCCATCACGCTCAGCCAATTCCAAGAATTTGTCAAGGGCTTTACGAGGTCCAGGACCAAATGGGTTTTCTTTGTCCGCATTTTCCATGTCCATTGCTGAATCGATACGAAGAAGTTCAAACAAATCTTCGAGCATTGCGTCTTTGCGCTTTTCTACTTCTGCAGTAAAATCAATAGTTGTCATGAGTGCCTCCATTTTTCGACCTTTTGCGAACATTCTCACAAAAAATCTTTTTTCTAAACTGCTATAATTATACCAAAAAAGTAAAACGTTTGCATTTCCCAAGCAAAAACTAATCTTTAAAAAACTTAAACATTTTGACTTGTGGTGTCGGCAAAGCTACTTTTGAGAGGTCCGAAAGCTTAACCCAAAGTTGATTTTCATTCAGTTTTTCTTCTTGAAGAACAAAATTTTCCTCTGGAAGACATTCAATGATTTGGACAAACCACTTCAAGTGAGAAAAAACATGCGTGATTTCTCCGACTTTGGTCATGCGTGAGATACTGTCTGGCACATTTGTTGGTGGCACCAATGTATCATTATCAAAGTCTTCTTTAGATATCTCCTGCATAGGAAAAGTCCACATATTAGCAAGTAAACCTGTTGCAGGACGTCTTTGGAGATAGTATTCACCTTGTGAATTTTTGAGAGCATAGGCAGTATAGTAAACGTGTTGCTGCTTTAACTTTTTACTTTTGACGGGATACTTCAGTTGCGTGCCTTTAGGTCTGGCTTGACAATACGCAGCTAATGGACAAATCTCGCATTTAGCAATTTTGGGCGTACATACCATTGAACCAATATCCATTAGGGCTTGATTAAAATCCCCGGGATTCTCTTCCGAAATTAATTCTCTCAACTTTTTATCAAATATTTTCCGAGAAGCTGCCTTCGAGATATCTGCATCAATTTCAAACAAACGGCTCGTCACGCGCATCAAATTTCCATCAATGGCTGGCTCAGGCAAGCCAAAAGAAATCGAAGCAATGGCCGCTGCAGTATAGGGACCAATCCCTTGCAGACTTTTAATATCTTCCAAAGTGTCAGGAAATTTACCATGAAAGTCTGTCATCACTTGCTGAGCAGCCACTTTTAAATTTCGTGCTCGAGAATAATAACCCAAACCTTCCCAAAGTTTCAGAAGCTCATCGTCATCTGCTGCTGCCAAATCCTCAATCTGAGAATACTTTTCCATAAAGCGCAGATAATAGGGCATAACTATTTCAACCTGTGTCTGTTGAGACATGATTTCAGAAATCCAGACAGAATAGGCAGATGTAGTTTTACGCCATGGTAAAGGCTTTTTGTGTACCTTATACCATCCTAAAAGATCTTGTTGGAACTTTTTTATTTCTGTTTTGTTCATACCTATCATTATAACAAGTTTTTATAGAAAAACCTCTCCACTTATCACTGTGAACCAGAAGCTTCTCCTTTCTTTTTCGAATACAAAAAAAGTGAATCAATATAATCCACCTTTTGATCTATAAAAATATTATTCATTTTCTTTTCCCAAAACCTCTTTGACACGTTCAGCGACTTCATAAGGTACGCCTGCTTCAGCGACTTGAGCAACATCAGCCTCAGAAATGGCTTTAAGTGACTTGAAGGTCGTCATTAATTTTTGCTTACGTTTTGGTCCAAGTCCCGTAATACCATCCAGTTTTGAAGAAAAGGTATTTTTCCCCCGGACTTGCCGATGGAAAGTAATCGCAAATCGGTGGACTTCATCTTGAATGCGTTGCAGAAGAAAGAATTCTTGCGATTGCCGACTCAGTGGCACGACTTCCAAAGGATCGCCAAAAAGTAACTCGCTGGTTTGGTGTTTGTCATTTTTAGCCATACCTGCAACAGGAATGGCTAAACCTATTTCTTTCAGAATAGCCTTGGCTGCATTGACTTGCCCTGCACCACCATCCATTGCAATCAAGTCAGGTAAAGCAGTACCTTCACGTATGGCTCGGCTATAACGGCGCGTAATCACTTCACGCATTGAGGCATAATCATCTGCACCTTCGACTGTTTTAATCTTGTATTTGCGATAATCTTTCTTTGAAGGCTTGCCATTGATAAAGACAACCATCGCTGATACTGGTGAAGTCCCCATGATATTCGAATTATCGAAAGATTCAATACGGACGGGAGTTGGAATGTTGAGAATTTTTCCGAGATTCTCAATAGCACCTTGCGTTTTAATCAAGTCTTTTTCGAGGAGGTCAAATTTTAATTGTAACTGTGTCCGGGCATTTTTCGTCGCCATCGCAACAAGCTGTTTCTTCTCCCCACGACTTGGTTTGAGAACTTTGGTTTGAGTAACTGCTTCGACAGCTTCCGCATCAATTTCTGAAGGCAATAAAATTTCTTTGGGCACCATGTGTTCAGCTTCTTGATAAAACTGTCCGACGTAAGTTAAGAAATCATCTTCTGCTTCATTGTAATAAGGAAACATATTGACATCACGTTGAATCATTTTACCTTGTCGCACAAAGAAGACCTGCACGCACATCCAGCCTTTATCCACATAGTAGCCAAAAACATCGCGGTCTTTTAAATCGTGGTTCATGACACGTTGTTTTGTTCTTAAAGTGCTAATCGAATTGATAACATCACGATACTCTGCTGCTTGTTCAAACTCCATTTTTTCAGAAGCCGCAAACATTTTTTCTTTGAGTTCATTGATAATCTCTTTATCATCACCCGTTAAAAAATGTTTGACTTCTTGAGCCATGTCTTTATAAACTTGTGGATCTACATGATTTACAACCGGGCAGAGGCATTGATGGATATGATAGTAAAAGCAAACCTTCTTTTCATGCAAGCCGCATTTTCGAAAGGGGAAGATACGGTCTAAGAGGCGCTTGACTTCATTGGCTGCTTTGACATCTGGATAAGGCCCAAAATACATGGCACCGTCCTTTTTGACACGGCGCGTAATCATCAGGCGTGGGTATTTTTCATTGGTAATCGTCAAAAAAGGATAATATTTATCATCCTTAAGCATGATGTTATATTTGGGCTTATAACGTTGAATCAAGTTGATTTCAAGAACCAGAGACTCAATATTTGACTCAACCACAATCCACTCTAAATCTTCAATCTCGCTGACTAAAAGCTCGGTCTTTGTATTATGGGAACCATGAAAATAGGAACGTACGCGATGTTTCAGATTTTTCGCCTTCCCAACATAGATAACGGTTCCATTTTTATCCTTATGTAAATAGCAGCCTGGACTGTCTGGTAAGAGTTCCAGCTTTGCTTTAATCGTGTTATTCATGGTTTTATTATAGCATATTTGCTAATAGGACTTTTGTTAAATGAACCCTGTAAGTTATACGTTCATATTGAGGAAGGATACTTCACCACCTACTTCTTTCTTTTCTTATTCTTCCTACTTTCTATAAATATCTCAATACCCTCTCTAAAATATATCCCTAAACTGATAAAAATGATGACATTCCAGTTATTACTTCCCTCTAGAGAAAGATTTATAAATAACAGCATCAACGATACGATGCTTAGAGTAATCAGTATTACTATTTTTCTTTTGTTCATCTATTTTCCTTTTGACTTGCTCAATAAAGTTTAAACTTCATCTAGGTTTGACATCTTTTTTAAAATGTAATCTTCTAACTCATCCGTTTTCCGAAAGTTATTTTCAAAAAATAGCGCTTGATTTTCTTTTAAATACACGATGTCATCCGATAATTCAAAGGCTATTTTAGAAACATGGGTAGAAAAAATAATTTGCATCTCCTTCTTTTTATGTTTCAGTATTTCGGTAATTTCTCCAAAACTAACAACATCAATATCTGAAAAAGGTTCATCCAATAAGAGGACTTGTGGTTTCGATAATAGCGCTATGATGATACAGAGTTTACTTTTCATGCCTTTGGAAAAATCCTTTATTATCTTATTTTCAGGTTGAAAGTGTAATTGCTTAAATAATTTTTCCTTCTCTTGGAGATCTATTTTTTGATTTTTAAAAGTAAAGGTCGTATCAATAAATTCATTTGCCGTCATAAATTCAAAAGGAAGTTCATTATCCTCTAACAATATCACTTTCTCAGCATCATAAATTTCACCGCCATCTGACGCTAATGTCCCATTTAAAACATTTAATAAGGTGGTCTTTCCGACCCCGTTTCTTCCAAAAATACTGTATATTTTTCCTTGTTTAAACTCTAAATCAATATTTTTAAATATGTATGTATCCCCAAATTTCTTGGATAATTTTTCTGCTCTCATAATCTCTCCAATAAAGTTATAAATAAGGTCAGTAGCTATCTCAACATATACGCTAACATAGCAAATAAAAACACCGATGTTATGACAAACAAACCATAGTAATCTATTTTTTTATTGTCGCTATATCCGCTTTCCATAATAAATACTCCAACGATGATTCTGCTAAAAACTAATATTGTCGTTAACACAAGCCCAATCATAAAGAATGTTAATGACAATCTTACAAATATATTCAAAATAACCTGCACAACCAGTAAGAAAAATAAAATCCTATAGCCATACCGAATTAAAAAGCATTTTTTATTCCAACCTATCATTTTCAAGTAGTTTATCATTGGTTTGCTGCAAATATTCGGCATTAAAAGAAAGGATAAAAGTGTTACAAATACAATCGTCTTACTTATCTCGCTTATAGGAAGCATTCCCAAAAGACCTGCCGGAATAATCAACCAAAAAGCTGCGCCTTTTATATAGCCCTCAAAAAATTCCTGAGTCATTCCTCTAAAATTTCTTTTCTCCTCAATGTTTTTTAAGGCAGGATTTCGCTTTATGATAAGAAACATTAAAATATGAATTATCAATAGCGTAAAGATGACATTTACAATTATCCCAAAACCAGATGAACCTATCAAATGTTCAATATCTGGTGATTTTAAGACTGCAGGAAACATCAAAGTGACTGTAGCAACGATAAAATAAGAAACATACCAAGGATAGCGGATGCTCTCACTTCTTTTTATATCCATAATAGCCACCGTCTTAGAATAAACATAGTAAGTCGTAATAACTAGACAAAACACCATAAGCAAGACTCCTCCTATTCCTGATTTTAAAAAATAGGGAAGTATTGCTACATCAACTAAAATAAAACTTCCCAGTGCATATATCGCATAATACCGTCCAACTTTTTTTATATTTATAAGCCGTTCTTCTTTTGTAAACATTTTCCCTAGTAGGAACTGTAAACTTTTTATTTTTTGATCGCTCATCTTAGCTTGTTTGGAAAAGATAAGAATAGAAAGTGTCATCAATATAATTTGTGACAATACCAAATGCACTGTAGCCACGTTTATCCGCGAAGTATAAACTGTGATCGCCCCAAAAACAACAAGATAGAAGAGACAGCGCACCAGTAGATAAAAATTAAAGATTATTTTTTTCCATAATTGCCCTAAATCTGATAAAAGAAGATTATGCTGAAAAAAATAATTCCTATTTAAGCGATAAAACAATGAAAATATTTTAATCATACCAACTCATAACCTAACAGCTTCAAGCGCTTTATCCTTAATAACCACTACCTGCTCACAACTTTTCGCGACTTCTTTACTATGTGTAGCGATGATTATTTTAGTTCCTTTTCGTTTTAGCTCTTGAAAAATATCTAATACGATACGCTCTGTCTCTTCGTCTAAAGCACCCGTAGGTTCATCCGCTATTAATAGTGTGGGTGCTTTCGCCATAGCTCGAGCTATGGCAACACGTTGACATTCGCCGCCAGACAAATGTTTAATTTTTTTATGCGCATAGCCCTCTAATCCAACCATTTTTAAATAGTCCATTGCTTGACTTTTAGATTGAGCACTTTTTTTCCTAAACCCCAACAATATATTTTCCATGACATTACGATCATCTAAAAGATTATAGTGCTGTGTGATGATACTGATATTTTTCAGTCTCAAATCTGCCATTTTATCAATTGTTTTGTAAACTAAATTGTGATTAAAAAAGTATTCTCCCTCATAGTTGATATCCAATCCTGCAATAATATTTAATAAAGTCGTCTTTCCCGACCCACTTCTCCCCATTATAGCTATAGAGGGAGTGACATCAGAAAGGGAGAAATTCAGATTTTCAAACAAGACTCTTTCTATTTGCTTGTTTTTAATGATGTTTTTATTAATATTTTTCAGCTCAATCATTATTAGTATAACTCCTTTTTAATTTTGATAGATAGGCACTCTTTAAAATCAAAAAATCAATGATAAAATAACCTGCCTGTAGGATAAGCAAGATAAACAGGAGTTCTAACCGCTTTATGGAAGAAATTAAATAAACAGTTAAGAAAATAATAGCGCTTAACATATATTCTGTCATGGAGTACCTCAAGACAATAAAATTTATATCACGAACACGGTATCCCTGTATCCAAAAATATTTTATGATGTTTATCCTTCTCTTTATCATCACTTTGTCTAAGCAGCGCAATACAATGTAGAGGGCTAAACTTAGTAAAGCTATCACACCAAAAATAAGATTTAAATTTTTTTGAATAATATTGTACATAAAGTTAAACTGAATCAAATAAGCGGGCATAGACCACAAAGTGTAATGAGAAAAGTTGCTCTTTAAAGAAATATCATGTAATTTATTGAGTAATTCCGTACCCGTCATGTCTCTTGAGGCAGCTATGTTGCCATTTATCATCGCGAAATTTAATATGCCATAAAATTCCTTGCCTTTTTCCGTCGCTTTTGGAAGTTTTGGAGGATAGGGGATGATAAAGTAGTTGTCAATAAAAGTATTTCTATTGTTTTGATAAAATAGTGATGCATTTTCCCTTAATATCCCCACAACTTTGAATTGATACTTTTTAAAATATAAACTTCCACCTATAATGTCTCCAACATTGTATATGTCATTATAGTCTGAACCCAAGAGTATGGGTAAGACATTAGAGTCATAATTCACAGTATCCCAATCTATCGTCGTCCCTTTTTTAACACTCAAATTAAAAAAAGAGAAAGCCTGAGCGTTCATTTGTAGAGCTTTAACATCAAAGAGCTTTTCCCCTGTTTGTTCATCTTGATAAAAGCCCTTTTTAGTCCTCTCCGTATCAAAAGCATAATCAAACTGCATGTCTCCTTTAAAGTCAGTAACTGGAATGGGTTGATCAAAAATTGATAGAAAGTTAAAATTATCACTCTTATTTAATTGATTGTAAAAGTCAGCAACATGGTTTATAGAGGAAATATCCCCTCTAAATTTAGAAAAATCATTGGGATCTTGCAAATTATCGACTAATCCATACATGTTTTCTTTTTGAGCATCTGAAAATTCCCTATCGATAGCTTCATTGCTTGAATGCATGAAGGAGATACAAATATAAAAAAATATAAATAAGAAAGAAATCAGTGTTGATTTCAAAGCAATCAATACAACGTTTTGCTTTAAGTCAAAGTATAAATTTTTCATTTAATTCCCCTTTTTAGAAGGTGAGAACTTGTGACCAATCCAATAATAATTATAAGCAGAGAAGGCAGTAATAAATACAGCTCTATGCTGGATTCCACAAACAATTTTGATAACACAATACAAAATACATTCGTGACTAAAAACACTAAAAGTACTTTAAATAAGAGCACTGTCCGTATATTTTTAGGGGACTTTCCTTTTAAGAACATGACCTCAGCATATGTTTTACTATACAACCATGACAATACGCCTATGATTAAAGAAATGAAGCCTATTGATAATACAACCATATAAGTAATAAAAGGAGTAATATAATCGATGTTGCTTCGCCTTCCTAAATTATTACTGACCTTATAGTTTGGTTTAGAGATGTTGACACTGTCTGGGCTATCAATAATAATATTTTCATTTTTATCCTTTGAAAATAGAGCTTCATCTTTTATTATTACTTCATCTGAAAGAATACTGTCCTTGCTTAAACCCAGATACCCGATTACCTCGTATAATTTTTCATTATAAGAAAAATACTTAACACCATGATGCTCCTCCAGTGGAACTGATGAACCTACTAGAGCTTTTCTTTCATCTTTTTTAAAATTCCTCCCCGCATAGACGGGGAAGTCGGACATATTGCCTTTAAACTCAAATGCTCTAATATGATCCTCTTCTGAAAGAACTTTAAAAACTTTTGCATTGATACTCATTTCATCAAGTATCTTACTATAACTACCACTTGTTTTAAGTGCGTTTTTTGTGTATAAATTGTTGGCTTCTAGATATATTTTATTTTGTTTATCCTTATATAAAGAGAATACAGCTATTAGCATATAGACCAGTAGGAGCAGTGAAATTATTTTAAGTAAACTTTTCTTTGTCATATCAATCTCTTTTCCAAAACATGTGACACCGTATTAAATTCATAAAGAGTATCTGCAGTTTGTTATGGTTTAAGTTACAGTGCTAGTTAAAAATACTGTTAAATTCACAAAATTAACTGAAACCACGGGTCAAATTATCTCCCATAGTAAGTTTTTGCAATACCCGGAGAACCAAGTTCTTTAGTAAAAGCTTTCCATGGAGAAACGGCTTCTGTTCCACCAACGCCCCAAATGCGACCAGAGGTAGCGACAACTTTTCCCCAATCTTCCAAACGCGCTACCGTGTAATGCTTCGTTCTAGGCCAAGTCGTCCAACCGTGGGCTCTCTTATAGGTGTTTCCACCAGATTTTTTTATATCTGCCCTGCCAGTATGATGAGGAGTTGCTCTAAAATGCATAGCATTATAACCGAAAGTACCCTTCCCTTCTTCCCATCCTCCTAACATATCGGACTTTGCAATCATAGGAGAGGATAATCCTAGGATAGTTAAAGCAAGCAAAAGTGATGTATATTTCTTTTTCATATTAATCCCTTTCTTTTAAAGATCTACCTATATACATTTGATATCGGTTTTTTATAACTAAATT
>NZ_DKXK01000014.1:0-16591 GCF_002492185.1 Lactococcus sp. UBA7128 | reverse complement strand
AAATTAATAACTGCAGATACTTTTTATGGTTTAATTTTAGTTCTGGGATTTCTTTTTTCAGAATAAAAAGACAAAACAGATTTTTACTGCCTCCTTTCAAGTTCACTAAAGAACAATAGGATATTCGGATATTTTATACAACTTCTGATATTCTTGACAAGTCTCTAAAAGCTCCTGATGTGTACCTTCTCCAACAATTTTTCCTGCTTCCATAACAATCACTTGGTCAAACTCTGCAATCATAGACAATCTGTGTGCCACAACGATTACCGTTGCAGGAAGTTTAAATATATTGGCCATCACAATTTTTTCAGTAATGTTGTCCAAACCACTTGTGGGTTCATCCATAAAAATCGCCTTCGGTTGAGAAATAACTGTTCTGGCAATTGATATACGTTGCCTCTGTCCTCCGGAGAAGTTTTGACCATTTTCCGAAATTTTAGTTTCTACACCCAGAGGGAACGAGGCAACAAGCTCATCTAAATTTGCAATTTGAATACTCCTTAACAGCTCATCATCCGTGAATTTTCTCCCCATAAGGATATTCTCTCTAAAAGTACCGCTGAACAAAATATTCTCCTGAAGAACAATTCCAAGATTTTTTCGGAATTTTTTAAGTACTATTTTTTCATGTTCAACATCATCATAGTAAACTTTCCCACTCTCAACTGGAAATAGGTTAGCCATTACTTTAAGGAGCGTGGACTTACCTGAACCGCTAGCTCCGACAATAGCAATTTTTTGATGGGGTTCAATTGATAAAGAAACATTTTTTATAGCCTCTTCAGAAAAACGACTATATCTATAAGTGACATTCTCTAAATCAATCTTTCCAGTATAATTCTCAAGCGTAAATTCACCATTATCACGTTCTTGCTTCGTTTCTAAGATATCCAGTAACCTATCAATATACACCTTTATCATCAACAGTTGATTATAGACATTCGTAATAGATAGTACTGGCGTCAAAAACATAACCCCGCTTGAGCTAAAGGCCACGACAGCACCTAGTGTCATCTCTTGGCTTTGTATCATCAAGTATCCAAAGAAAAAAATAATAAGCGGATAAAAACTTTGAATACTGTTTGGAATATTTGTCAGGATTGAAGAATACTTTGCTTTCGTTCTCTCCATAATGATTTGTTGTCCAAAATTCTCACTCCAATTCTTGTAAATATATTCGTAGGAATTGGTCGCCTTGACTGTGAAGATATTATTTATCATCTCGTTAACTATATCTTGTGATTTAGTCATGACAACCATCTGATTTTGTACAATTTTCTGATTAATTCTGGCATTAATTATCGAAATACCTATCAGTATGCTTACGATAATTATTGTGATTAGCGCTAAAAACATATTCATCCAAAACATAATGAATATATAAACAACAAGAAATAAGAGGCTCAAAGCTAACTCCAGCACTTGATCAACAAGGATTTGTCTAATATAAGAATTTGAATTAATCCTATAAATTAGCTCTCCCTTACTTCGGTTGACAAAATATGAATAAGGAAGGTGTAGTAATTGATGAATAGTATTTCCAAGTAAGGTTTTGTCTATTCTTGTTTGAAGCCTCACTAAAAGCCTTATTTTTACCATGTTAATAACAAAGTAAGAAGCAATCATCAATATAATCCCTATCAAAAAAGATTGAAAAGGCATTTTAGCACTTGAGTCAATAATGCTTTGAATTACGAATGGAATAAGTAGGCTTACACAGTGGGAAAGAAGCGAAAAACTAAGAGTAACGACTAACAATTTTTTATTTTCTAAAACACTTTCTTTAAGAGTATTATTTATTTTAGAAATTTTTCTGCTTCTATGCCCGTCATTTGTAGAGTAGAGCACCACCTCTGAAAAATGTTCTTTAAAAGCCTCGAAAGACAGCTTTCTTTTTCCCAAAGCTGGATCAACAACATGAATAGTCTTTCTTATGATTTTTTCTACCACCACAAAATGCTTCAAGTCCCAGAAAGCAATAAAAGGAGTTGGAATTGATTGCACAGATTCTGCGTTAATTCTCGCAGCCTTCGACACAACGCCATACTCCTCTAAAACACTTCCTATTTGAAAAAGATTGTAGCCGCCATTGGGGACACCATACTTTTCTCTTAGTTCGACAATATTTACTTTCTTAGCAAAGTAGTCAATCATCATTGTTGCGCAAGCCAAACCACATTCAGAATGCTCACTTTGTTGTTGGAAGCGCACCTTCATAAACTAACTCTCCTTATTTTGATATTTATACGCCAAGTATGCAGAGAAGGTCTCAAATTCAAGCATCCCTGAGCTTTTCCAAAATTCTAGTTCCTCATTTTTAATATCATTATCTTCAAAATAACTGACTTGTTCTAACATCGATATTCGATTTGCATTAAATATCTTTTCAGTAAAAATATTTGCTTTTGGATAATCTATGATACTTTTAGTAATTCTTGATGATATTTCTTCTGAAACGCTATCAAGCCACTCAAGATTATTGATTTGGTCAGGCACCATTGATGCATTAGCCGTTGCAATGACATTTCCCCCCATATAATTCATGATTTCCCCTAAAGGCTTAATCACCGTATCTTGTCCATTAGTGGAACAAGTGCTCAATAAAACAACGGGTTTCCCCTGTAAGCGCAATGTGTGTGCCCACCAAGATAGCTTGTCTAGAATCACTTTTAATTCACCCGTCATGTAGTGGAGATATACAGGAGAAGCTAAAATTAATAAATCTGAACTGAGGATTTTTTCTTCTAAAAGTGGTAAATCATCCCTTTGGACACAACCCGCTTTAATAAAGCATTTATGACAACCTAGGCATGTTTTAATATTAAAATCTTGTGGGTGAGCAATTTCGATGTCAAAATCTTTCAGTTTCTCAGTAACACTAGAGATTAGTTTTGTTGTATTACCCTTCCTTCTTCTGCTTGCGTTTAAAATAAAGATTTTTTTCATGACCTCTCCCTTCGTTATGGCTTTTTTTGTTATAATGGAGGATCACAAGATAACCAATAACCTTTCTCACAGCAACAAAAATAATAAACGGTAAAGAAATATTATTTGAAGTGATTGTAATATTTATCGGAATTTCCCCAAGAACTCCACGAACAGTTATAGCCAAATATATCGCTACAGCATATACTCCCATAAATTCATAACAACCTAAAATGACCCTATCTTTTTTTAACAATACTTTTTGATATTCTATATCATTTTTAAATTTGACCTTGTTTGTTTTTTCTAAGTACTGTATATACAATAAAATACCAAGACACAGCAGAATTATAGCGACTTTCATCAAACTCCTCCTTTATAAAACATAAAATTTCAACTATTACTTATTTTGATAATGAATCTTTATAGAGCAAAATTATATGAATGGCCTAAATTTTTGTACATCATAGCTAAAACAATTAGTTGGATGTAGTATACAAAAAAGGGGAAAACTTCCCTTTAGGGTATAGACAAACTCTGTTTGAAAATATTTCTAGCGAAAAACCAATCTTCAGATTAATTGCTTCGCTCAATCGCGCTCAATGCTATTAAGTGTGGAAAAACCTACAGTTAACCTCATGGCTAGAAGATTTTCAAGAAAGGGTATTTTGACCGAGCCACTTCTTAAGGCCTTTCCTATTTTGTCTACACTCTGAAAGGAGGAAACCTCCTTATAATTGTTTAGCATCTCACAATTGAATAGATTATTCCAGCTGTTGCTCCAATACATCCAGCTGACGATACATTTGCTGTTACAAATAGTGAGTATAAGCAAGCTGGAGTAGTTCTTGCTTCAACATCTCCTGAACCTTGTACTTGCATCATTTCTGAAATTGTCATATCTTCAAATGAAGTGCCAACAATTTTATTCATATCAATTTCTGACATTTAAAAACCTCCACCATCATTCTTTAATAATCAACACGTTTTTAAAACACTTACTAACTGTGCTGTCGCCATAAATGAGACACTAAATGCACAAACCGGGGTTGTAAAGCGTGCTTCCACATCCCCTACGCCCTGAACTTGGGTCATTTCTGCAATTGTTAACTCCTCAAATGCATCACCAACAATTTTGTTTGTATTAATTTCTGACATACTTCCTCCTTTCCCACCTCAATAAAAGTGTATTTTTTATAAAAATCAAATGTGTTAAATATACTCCTTTAACTCATTCGATGTTTAATAACATAAGATTTGGTAAATCACTCAAATAGCTACTTCCCAGACCAGTTCTACCATCAAAAAGTCCTTTTATATCTGAACCTGACAGATTTTTTATTTTATAATCTCTAGAAAGTGAATTTTCTTTGATATTTGCATAAATTTGCTGACTTTTTAGTCGCCATTTATCATCTGAGCTGTACTTATATAGCTCTTCAATAGTTTTCAAAATCCCCCCTGTTCCATGGCAGAGCGAATCGTCCAATGGAATCTCATCAAGGTATTTTTCAAATTTTGTAACTAGTAGTTTAAGCTGTTCCTCAATATCTTGATTCTCAAAATATTTCAAAACTTCTATTCTGGCTTGAATCATACCAGGGATTCCCCAACACCACTTGTGCCTGTCTTCATCTTTAATGTGTAATGACATTTCTTTGGAAAACAAGTCTCTAATTGCTTCTTTATCTACTTCTTGACATGAAGCGAGTGCTAAAGCAATCCCTGATAGGCCATGAGCGATGCCTACCGAATTTAAGCTTTTGTCTTTTTGCGTAATTTTTTCTTTTAGAATAGCTTCAATAATTTTTATTGTTTGATTTGAAACCTTCTTATCTTCAAGCGTGTTATTGATTTTTTCTATAAGGCGCAAAATTCCAGCTAATCCGGATATATAATCAAACTGCTCAAATTTTTGGACATGCTCGTCTGAAAGTTCATTTAGCTTTTTAATGGTTAGATTTAAAAATTCTTCGTCTACAAGAGTTCCCAAATTTTTATATTCAACCAACATAGGATAAATAGGTGAAAGCCACCCATCAAAAGCACCTTTATAAGGCTGATGTTTGGAATATTTAATTGCTGTGTTGAGCAATTTTTTATAGTAAGAAAAATAAACGTCTTTACCTGTTTTTTGGTAGAGATTTAAGAACAGTAATCCAATACCACTTAAACCACTATAGAGACTGCCATCACTAGATTCAAGATACCAATGTTGCTCGTCATTAGTCGCTAAATTCACAAAAGAAACTTCATCCTCGAATCGTACCATGTCTTTAATGAGGTCTTGGGCAATACTTTCTGATTCTTTTACGTAATCAAATTTTCTTGTAATTTTTGACAGTTCAGTAAATCTAGTTTTCTCGTTCAAATAAGAATCAGCTACACCAAGTGACAAAAGCATAATTTTATACTGCTCTTTTATTTTAGTTTGGTCAAGCGCTTGAATTCTCTGAATCGCATCTTGTAGTCCTGAACTTTCAAAGTAATTATCATAGCTCTTATTACGACTATCAATAATATCTGTAGAATCAGTATAGGCATAAAATATAGGAATATCGTTAAAAATTAAATCTCTGACCTCGCTACTAACAATCCGCTTATCCCTATATGGATAAGCCCATGCATTCATCATCAGTCTTTCCCTATATTTCATTTCGGAATTATAGTTGGGGTGGCTAGCATAGCGCAACATCATCGCATATTGTTCTGTCCCTTTGGTCAGTACCCTAATCTTTTTCCCTTTAAATACATCCAGTAACTGGATAAATTCTTGCTTTCTCTCCATTACAAAGGTCATGAAGTCTTGAAAGGCTTCCAAAATTTTTAAGCGGTATTCTTGAAAATCAACCTCTTCATCTTGATTGTTTTGAGGAATATTGTTTCCTCCTTTAAAATATGCCTCTTGTTGCTCAAAATGGAATTGATCTGTGTTTATTCCTGTTGGGCCAAAAATTTTAGAGCTAGTTTTTACTTCCTTACCATTTAATGCGCTTAGCTCTACCTCCTTCTTGATTCCAATATTAAGGTTTTTGGGCAATAGACTTGAATTCATAACAGAATCAAGTTGTAAATGATGAGTTATTTTTGAAAAAACAGATTCATTTTCAAACATTAAGTGAGGCTGGAACATTGTCTCAATATCAATGATGATTGGATATTCACCCTCTGCAATAATATTTTCCATATGCAGATCATTAATGCCTAAAAGATAGCAGATAGCAACTAAGTAACCATATCTTGTATAAAACTTTTCTACACTCTCACTATCAGCACAATTTTTCTTTTCAATAAACGCATTGTAAGAATATTCTTTCTTATAAATCCCTTTAGGAAACCTCAAGTCAAGAAGATTAGAATTTTCGGTACACCAGTCAAGAAATCTCTCAAACGATAAGCTAAGTTCCAAATTTCTAGGCTTGTAAACAACTTTTTTATTACCGAATACTAAAATAGCTACAGCATTAGCTTGCTGATGAGAATCTCCTGTAGAAAGCTGAATTTCTGTCAGTTCTATCGTCTCTAGGTGAAAAATTTCACCTAGTTCTGGCAAGTCTATATCTATCCTCTGAATCATGTTCTTAAAATTATTTATTAAATAATTAATTCTCTCAGTTGCTACTCTTGCTGCAACTGGATACTTTGCATAGAACGAAACTAAATCATCTTTTGATGGGTAGGTTTTCTCAAGAAATTCTTGAAATCTCTCATTGCCGCTTTTTGATTCAAAATTATTTTCATGCTTGTATATTTCTAATTCGATTGCAATTAATTTTCCGAAAATATTGAACATTTCGGTTCCCGCAACTTCTACAAAAGAATGGATAATTTCTTCTGAAATGACTAGTTGTCCTAAATCCATAGTTGCTTCTGATATCTGATTTTTCAAAAAAGTAAGAAACGGCAAGTAAAACATCACGATACCATCTGAGAAATCAACAATACTATAATCAAAAATATCAATTACATTTTTAAATCTTTTAAACCATTGAACCTCTTTATAATTTCCTATCCCCAAAGGCTGGAGAGCAAACGAAAATTCTTGTAAAGAAGTATTCTTAATTTCTAACATCTCCTTAAAATAATTATCATTCAATAGTGTTCGAGCTGAACGCCATTCCTCTAAATAACTTGAATCAATTTCTTTCTCTGAAGAATAATATCTGCATTTTTCTTCAGTTATGCTAGCTGAATCAATAAATATTTTTTCTATTTCAAACGAAAAGTTTTTCATATACATCCCTACCCTCACACCAGCTCCCTAGACTAATCAAAAAAGCATATCCATATTATCCAAATTCTCAGTCTATTTAGTTTAAAACAAATGAGCTGTGCTAATTAATCTTAAACTTGAAGAATAACTTAGTAATCAAGTTATATCATCAACAACTTGATTACACCGGACTAAATCCTTTCTAAAATCCATTTACCTTTTCAGTCTAGCATTCTATTATGAATGATACAACAAGTCAATGTTCACATAGTGTGCACTTTTTTACCCTTATATAAATCTCTTTTCCCATAACCATGGCTTTCATTAATCTTTGATTCCATTTTAAGGACACAAGCTGTTTCCTTTTTCTATTTCGTATCTAAAGTTCGTTAGACCAATAAAACTTTTTTTGTTATAATTGGTTAACATTAAAATTTCAAATAAATAATGGGGAAGAGGAGTTTATACAATCCCAACGAACATATTTTCAGTGAAGGGAGTTTATCATAATTATTATAAGCGACGGTCAAAAAAAGATAATCGATGCCTTTTTTCAAGCCGCTCAGAAATATCCTAATCAAAAATTGACGCTGCAGATGATTGCAGACCAAGCAGGTTTGCGGAGAGAGTCTATTTATCGTTATCATTTTGATAACATGGAAGATATTATCGAAAAAATCCATTTTTTAATCGATAAAGACATAGACGATGAAATAACAAAATTTATGATAGGTACAAACACAAATATTGTAAAATTTGTCTCCCATACTCTCCTTCCACTTCTATATGCCAGAAAAGATTGGATAAAAGTTCTCTGTGAAACAAATGTTGACCCAAACTGGTTAAATTTTCTACAAGAAAAATATGTGCCCGTTGTAGAATCTTACCTTGATAAAATTGGAAAAAAGGAGATTTTTTCCAATGCCTATCTCGCGAACATTCTCTTAAAAGAATTTTTATCCATTCTGTCTACTTGGCTAACCGATGATAGCCCTGAGCCTGTCTCACTTTTTCAAAAAAAGTTTCTTTATCTCTTAAGCCTATCTCCTGCGGATATGGCTAACGTGAAAATGCCAAAAAGAAAGACCAATAGGTAAAGTTTATAAAAGTGAGCCTAAGCCTCTGTGTCTATTTCTATGGCTTTTTTTCATAAAAAAAGCAGTAGATTTTCATCTACCGCCCTAGAGGATACTAATATTTTAAATTTTATAAACTTTTCTTCATCATCTCAAGCAAAACTTTAACATCTTCTACTCGCGTATTTCCCGTTTCCTTATCAATAATGGAGCTGTAAACATGAGGGATGATTTTCTTAACGCCGGCATCCACGGCAATCTGGACAATCTCTTCAAAGTTTTCTAAGTCAATGCCGCCCGTTGGCTCTAAGTAAAAGTCATACTTGGCACAAGCTTCAGTAACAACTTTGTATTCTTCAATATGTTCTAAACCTTTCATGTTGAAGAATTTTACAGAAGAGCCCCCCATATCTTGGAGCAGGCGGATAGCTGTTTCGACTGGCACAACTGCTTCTGGTGCTTGGGAGCTTAAAGGTCCTGTGGCGATATTTACATAACCGACTTTTCCTGTTGGGGAAATCAAGCCATTAACCACTGTATCGTCTTGCCCCAAAAGTGCACGACTGGTTGCGACTCCTGTGAAAACTTGGTTGACATGTTGTGGCTGTAAGACAGCTGAAAGACGAGAAACCATCTGCGATTGGTTCGGATCGCCTGCGCCCAAGCCAACAGAGAGGGCATTATCCGTGACAGCAATGTAGCGTTTCATGTCTTCAATCGCTGCTTCATCTGTGGCATAATTTTTAGAAAGTACGCCAACGACAACATGACCTTCTGCTGCTTCGTATATTTCTTGAGCATTCTCCACTGAACCAGCCAAAACATTTAAGCATAGACGATTTTCTAAATAATTTGGTGTTTTTTTCATTTTTCTCCTCTTTTATTCCATAATTGTTTTAAGCTTATCGACAATGAGCTGCATTTCCGCTTCATCAACTGCGCGTATGTCAAACTCGATGATGCCGTTATTGGCTTGATATTCACGCGTATAGACAGCTGTGTCGCCTTCTTTAAGCTTGTCAATAACTTCCAGCGCATTCATAGACGATGATTCAACCTTAATGCTGGCTCTAAAGATAAGACGGCCTGCACTGTCCTGCACGATATCTGCAGTAATTCCTGAAATCTCATTGAGTCCGCTAATAAATGGAGCTAATCGTGCTTTTTGACTGCTTTCAGACTCACTTTCTGTTGCGAGATAGTGCTCCAGTGCAGTCACAAAGCCAATGATATTGTCTTTGCCGATTTTCATTGAACGGCCGATGCCTTGCCCTTGTAATTGGACCCATTTTACATACTTGTCTTTACCGATGACCATGGCTGATGATGGCGCTTCAAGTGCTTTTGCACCAGAGTAAATAACTAAGTCTGCGCCTGCTTGGTAATAAGTCCTTAAGTCTTCTTCGGCAGCTGCATCAACAATCAATGGAAGATTATGCTTTTGGGCAACCTCAGCCATTTGAGCTACTGTAAGCATTGATTTTTGCACAGTATGATGGCTCTTGATATACAGAAGAGCTGCCGTTTTATCTGTGATTTCCATTTCTACTTGTTGAGCAGAACATTGGTTAGCCCAGCCGGCTTCGACAACTTTTCCACCCCCAAGTTCAACCATGACTTGAACACCTGTTCCGTAATTCACATTATGACCTTTGGGCAAGACAATTTCACGTTTTTGGATGCGTTCTGTGAAAGGGTGAACAGCATGATATTTGTCTCCTTGACCGATAAGAGCTGCAACAGATTGGGCAATTCCTGCAGAAGCGCTGGAAACAACCGTGGCATTTTCTGCGCCGACTAAATCTGCGATATAATAGCCGGTTTTCTCCGTTAAATCACTCATTTCGAAAAAAGCTTGTCCTGCGAGCCTTTGCGCTTGCGCGACTTGGTCAGAAACCTTTGATACGCCTAGAATGGTCATTTTACCACTGGCATTGATCACTTGTTTGAGCTTAAATTTCTTATGTATATTGTCCAAATTATTTCTTCTCTCTTTCTTGATAGAGTGTTCCCGCAACAGTACAAGCAACAGGGCTTAAAATCTGTTCACTTTGCTGGACATTTCCGTTAGAGTCTACGAGTTTCTCCTGTTTGTCTTCGAGTTTGAAGAAAGTCAGGTCACCATCTTTGCCAACTTCTAAACTTCCTTTGTTTGCCAAATTGAAATTTTTAGCGGGAGCGGTTGTCACAGCTGAAATTAATTCCTCAAGTGAATAGCCAACTTTTAAAAGCTTTGATAAAGTTGTCGCCAAATCATAAACAGGGCCGTTTTTTCGGTTACGGATATAGATGTCTGTTGAAATACTTTGCGCACTTACTTCTTTCTTTCTGGCAATCTCAGCAACCTTAAAGTTGAAACTGTCAGTCCCATGTCCGATGTCAAAAATGATTCCACGACGATAGGCTTCTAGAGCAAAGTCTTTAATCTCATCACTTGTAGCTAAAATCCCGTTTTCCTTGCCATTAAAGCAATGCGTGACAATATCTCCTGCCTCTAGCTCTTGCAAGATATCCTCAAGTTTTGGCGGCGCAGAGCCAATATGAACCATCAATGGCAAATTCACTTTACTTTGTAGTTTCTTCGCCATTTGTAAGGGGATGATACCATTTTGACCAATAACGGTCTTCGACATACGTGCTTTGATCCCCACAATGAATTCAGGAAGTTCTTGGATACGCGCGATATTTTTCGCCTCATCAACAAGTGACAAATCCGAAAGTTCATCCTGAGTGACGATGCCATGTTTCGAAATATTAAGAAGGGCGAAGACATTTGTTTTAGCCTTTTTTGCAAGCTCGTAAAAGTCCTTAATATTGGCTTCACCTGAGGAGCCTGCATCAATAACTGTTGTTACACCTGTCGCTACTCCAATCTCATCGGGATAGTCATAATACAAGTCCATCATTTCAAAACAGTGCACATGTGAATCAATCCATCCGGCAGAGACATAGGCGCCCTCTGCATTAAAAACTTCTTTCGCTTCTCCCTGTAAGCGCTCGCCTAGGTCAACAATCTTGCCTGACTTTATCCCTATTTCTAAAGGATTTCCTTTGATATCTTGGACATTTTTAACAAGTAAATCAAACATTTAGTTCTCCTTTAGCCTTGAGCAACGACAGGGAAGAAAGCTCCCATAATCATCGCGCCAAGAATTGCACCACCAGCAATTGGTTTTTCCCATTTGTAAAAGATAATCGCACCGATAATTGAGCCGATTCCGACAGGGATTGAGGCTGTTGTCGCATACAAAACGATAAGCGGTCCCAAGAAACGCCCTGCGGAATTTCCTGCACCCATCATGATATCCGCACCAAAGGTTGTATCGCCTGAGCCTAAGGTAAACTTACGAATCAAGATAATCACACCACCGATAATAGCGCCGATAACACCACCTGTGAGTAAAGCCAGCGGAAAACTGTCAACTGGACCTGTGATTCCCGCAGCTAGAAACATAGCTGGAATCCCAATACCTACACCTGTTAAGATAGAACCACCCAAGTCCAAAATCCCGACTAAGGAACCTTCTAGAACACGCGCAAAGAGGAAACTTGCACCAAAAGCAGCTGCCGCACCATAAGATTCACCATCTAATCCTGCTTTCAACATGGCAACAATCGAAACTTCGTTAAAAGCGCCGACACCATAAGTTACATACATATGTGTTCCGGCAAATACAGCTGCCGCCATAATCCCCACTAAAATTGGAAACGCCCAATCCGCAAACCAAAAACTTTTTTCTTTCATCAAATCATTTTCTTGCATTCTATTTCACCTCACTTTATCTTACTGTTACTAAATCATGTAAATCTTCAAGCCAAACTGGATGCGGTAGATTAAACTGATCCAAAGCCTGTAAGTCAATTCCTCGGAAGAAAGCGGAGAAGATAAACAGTAGAATAACTGCAATAAAGATAATCTTCGTCAGCTTGCTCCAGCCACCTTCATCAACGCCTTTACCGATAAGGATACCCAAAACTACACCTGGTACGGCATTCCCCATGATAAGTTGAGCAATACCACCAAATAAGGTTGCCCAGAACCCTGTACGCTTCCCTGCATCGAGAGCTGCCAGCCAGAAAACAATAGGCATAACAAAGTTGATCAGCATTGTCGCAGCTGGAACTAAGACAGCTACAGCAGAAACTTTCAATCCTTCAGGAATAGCTGTTGCTGTCGAGTTCAAAAAAGTTACAACAATAGCGCCAAAAATTGCGCCAGCAATAGCCATTTTCTTTGGGTTATGCACCGTTTCTTCGACATTTTTATTACGTGCGAGAAGCGAAGCGGCTGCCCAGTTTGGCAAGATACGATGCGTTACATCTTGCGTGAAAGCTCCGGCACCCACGGCAGATGCCCAAGCATTAAAGAAGAAACCCAAACCAAATGAGAAATGCGATGCGGCATCGCCTTCACAGGCGTTCATTTCTCCCATTGTACGAAAAGCTCCCAAACCTTGCGTTGTCGGGATGTGGAACATTCTTGCTGCGCCCATCCCTGCTGAAAATCCTAATAAACCACCTATGACAAGTGATTTTAAGATAACGATAATATCCATAAGATAATTCTTCTCCTTTTAAATAACTTTATTAATGATTGGAATTTTTATTCCTTGTACTTCTTGACGTGTTTCTGTAAAATTGACCCTTGCCATTTCGATTATCTGCAAGTCCACAAGAACTTCCAGAGTCACTTGATATTCTTCCTTTTGTCTTGGCATGAAGAAAAAGAAGAATTTTTCTGTCCATTCTCTTTTCTGTGCTTTGAGCACTCGGATATCGTTTGGCTCGATCCTTAACAGGACGTCTTTACTGTTTTTGATAATCTCGCCTTGAATTTTATTCAAAGCACTGGCAAAGGCTGCTTTTTTCGAGTTGCCTTTGCCTTCCACAATAACTTTTCTTTGTACTTTCAACATGACTATGCCCCGTGTTTTTTCTTGTAAGCTTCAGTCAAAGCCATCCCGAGTTCTTCTGTGTCCATAAAGCCAAAGCCTAAAACTTGAATGCCTTCTTCTACAGCTGTCACTCCCTCTTGCACAGAACGCATGCCATGACGTTCGCTATAACCATATTTCGTAGCTGCTGTTAAAGCACCAGCTCCACCTGAACCACAGAAAGACAAGCCCATATCTGCCCCTTCTTTTTTCATAACATCGCCAAGGCGCATATCCGCCGCCATTCCAGGGATAACAAGAGCTTCTCCTCCTGCAGCTTCAATACCTTTGGCAATGTTTTGCCCTTTACCCATACGATCTCCGATTACGATTTTTACCATTTTATGTTCCTCCATTTTTTATTAATTAATATTTCCTAAAACATTTTCCATATGGACAGCGATAAGAAAAATTTCGCTCTCCTCAATAACCTTGATACTTCCTGCAACTTCTCGAGCAAGCTGCATCGACTGCTCACTCAGATCAGCAAAGAGGCTGCTGTCCATTTCGGGTAGCTTCTCACCAGACAGTTGCCGCGCAATAACAGCATCAAAGTGATTAATCATCACTTTCCACTGCAGCTCGCTGGCTGTCAGATTTTCTCTTGCAAATACTTGTTCAATCTCGGATACAAGAGCTTTCAGCGCCTCGATATCGCCAGAGACGACTTGCTCCTGTATACATTTTTCTACTGTGTTCATTCATTCCTCTCTGATGCCTTACTAAAATACTGCGTAAGAGCAAATATTTCTGCATCGTTAATTTCTAAGTCTCGTGTGCGAAAGACTTCTCTGACTTGTTTTGTCAATTCCGCGTCGTCCAACTTGCCAAATTCTTGATACTGCTGTTCAAACATTACCCGGTGAACCATGAGGAGGACGTGGAGCAGGAAACCTTCTTTATACTCTGGATTGAGTTTATCTTTGAGCAGTAAAGTCAGCTCCTCATAAATCATATAGCCATAAAAGATAACGTTACGGCTCATCTCTTCGCTCTTCTCTTTTCCTCCCTGCTTTGAAAATCGATCACTTTCACTTCCTAAACCTGCGTTTAACAATAAATTGACTTGCTCCTGAATCGAAAGTAAATCTCCCTTACTCACCAGAGCTTCAACTTCAATGACAGGCACGGCAATATTATCAATAGGAAAAACAGAGATAACTAAGTCAGGTTGGAGTTTTTCCACAAAGCGCCGGCAATTAATCACTGAGGCAAAGCCGACAATCTCAATCCCTTGGACTTCTTTGGCTATCTTTTGCTGAATAAAGGAAGCAACACCAACCCCAGTAGAACAGACATAAAGCACTTGAATTTTCTTGCCATAAAGCGTTTCCCTTTCTTTAGAGGCAATGAAGTGCAAGGAAACGTAAGCAACAAAAGAATCATCAAAGTCAAAGTTTTGAGGAAAGCTCTCTTTCAACGCTTGTTTTACTGCAAGAAAAATCTTTTCCTGCTTCTTTTTTATTTCTTGCACAAAGGGATTATACTCGTTGAGATACATGTTTTCCTTTGAAAAACGTAAAGAAAAGTGTGTATAGAGATTTTGAAAGAGCTGTGAATCCTTTTCAAAATTAAAGTTTATACTCTGGCTCACTCCCTGAATGATACAGGTCGTAAAGCTGTTAACATCAACCTTATCCATCCCCCCTTGTTCACTTAAAACATAACGTACCTCCTCCCGTGTCATCTCCAAGTCAAAGTGGTGATAAACTTGAGCCAAATATTTTCTCAATGCATCTTCACCACTTTCCACTTTTTCAGAGGTTTGAAATCTTTTATTGATTTTCATTCGAGAAATGGAAAGACACAAACGAATAATCAAGGAGAAAATAGCATAATTGTCAACTTCTTTTGTCAAGCTGGTAAAGTGCTCTGTTGTATATCTGACGACGCCCTTATAAATATCTTTCAGTTTTTCATTTGAAATAAGCGAGTATTCATCATAGTCGTCATCCCCCATTTCTACTCGAGTCATCAAGTTAGAAATGTCATAGTTTGTAAACTCTGTCTGCCAGACACTGGACAATAAATTTCGAATCCTTATCTCATCTCCCGATAGGCTATAACCGTATTGATTACTTTCTATAAAGACGAAAAATTCTTTAATTTCTTTTTCCAAAATCATGATGTCATTAAAAATTGTGTTCTGGCTTACCCCAAATTTCTCCGCCCAATAACTGCTGATAATCGGCTCTTCCGATAAAAACAAGTCCAGACAAATCTGATTGGCTCTTCTTTTATGATCCATAAAGGAAGAAAATCGTTCTGTTGATTGGAGAAAATCAATCAGTTCTTTCTTTTTGACTTCCTTAATATCCAGGATATAGCCGCGACCTCTTTGTGATGTTAATTCTTCTCCCTGAGAACGAAGATAATCCTTAATGGCTACGATTTCATTTTTGATGGTTCGTACAGAAATATCAAAGGACTGCGCCAACTCACTTGAAGTGGAGGCTCCTTTAGCTTTGAGCAAATAAAGCAGGATGTTTATCTGTCTCAAAGACAGTTGTATAATCATATGTCTCCTTTGTTATTCTTCCTTAATAATTGACTCTATATTTATTATAATTGAAAAACTTGTCATTTAAAACACAAATTGTATGCCCTTTCATTAGTGCAATTTTTTTATTGCTTATTTTTTGATGAAAAAACTAGACCACAGGTGTCTAGTTTCTTTTTTAATTTCTTAGGTTGTGGATGGATTTATTATTAGGGCGGGGCGTATGCCTCCATTTACAGTGCGCATTGTATTAAGTAAATAGCCTGTTAAAAAGCCTGTATTAGAAATAAGCCAAGCCTGTGTGCTAGTCGCAGGAGTACGCAACCACCACCAACCTAAAGCAGGAGTTCCCCGTTGGAACCGGCTTGGAAAAGCTCGACCCTCTCCTGTTAATCGTTCCATATCTGCCAATGAAAGGTGGAAAGCTTGAGGAGTCCCACTTGTATCTACTTGGGTAATATCTCCCGCAACCTCACCTACTAGATTTCTTGGAATCCAGCGGTCCCCCTCAAATGTAACGTCATTATGAGGCACGATTCCTGTATCGAAAGAATTGCTTACAGGACGAACAATGCCTTGGACTGACGAATCAAGAGAATCATACCAAGTAGTGATTGCATCGTCTTTTTCATACCAATTTACACTACGAATCGCATCATTCCGGATAATCATATGATTGCCAGAACCCATGTTTTCAAGATAACGGTACTGCTCACCTGCCATGGTAAAGATACGCCCCGGACGCATGGTCGAAAAGTCAAAGTCTGCTGGTGCACTGTCTTCGTTAGGCAATGGATTAGAGCCATCATCAAACATCACCCCATTCTGGATACCTTGGAGAAAGTCTTCCAGCTCCGCATGGTGTTGCTCCCCGTCATTGAGGAACTCCTCATGCTGGTCAGGGCTCACCAGCCCACTCTCGACATGAATGCCATAGTAG
>NZ_DKXK01000069.1:0-38148 GCF_002492185.1 Lactococcus sp. UBA7128 | reverse complement strand
AGCCTACTACTATTACTAATATATTTATATAAATAAATAAAAGAAAAGGACTCTCATGATAAAATTTTCAATTAACAAAGTAGCTTTTCAAAATGCATTAAAAATTACCAAACAAGCCATTGGTTCTAAGGTAACTATTCCAGCTTTAACAAAATTAAAAATTGAGGTTACAACAGAGGGAATTACTTTAACTGGTTCAAATGGTCAAATCTCTATTGAAAACTTTTTACCAGCAACTGATAGAGATGCTGGTATGCATATTTCTGATACAGGAAGTATCTTATTAGAAGCTTCTTTCTTTGAAAGTGTCGTCAGTCAAATGCCTGAACTTGCTTTAGAATTTAAAGAATTGGAACAAAAGCAAGTACTTTTAACCTCAGGTAAATCAGAAATCACATTAAAAGGACAAGATGCAGAGATTTATCCTCGTATTCAAGAAATTTCTCAGGAAAACCCGCTTAAGATTAATGTTGGCTTTTTGAAAGAAATTTTTACGGAAACAGTATTTGCTGTAAGTACACAGGAAAGTCGTCCTATTTTTACTGGGGTTCATTTGACTTTATCCGATAAAGTAAACCTTAAAGCTGTTGCGACAGATTCGCACCGTATGAGTCAACGACTTCTTGTTCTCGAAAATGAAGGAACGGATTTTGATGTTGTTTTACCAAGTAAATCTATTCAAAACTTCAAAAATGTTTTTAGTAATGATGAAGAAGATCTTGATATCTCATTGGCTAATAATCAAATTCTTTTTCGTAATGAACGCATCAGCTACTATAGCCGTCTAATCGAAGGAACTTATCCTGATACAAACCGCTTAATTCCTAATGAAGATGACTATAGCTTGAACTTGGTCTTTGATGTTGCAGCTTTACGTCGTACAATGGAACGTGCACGTCTCTTATCAAATGCTACAGCAAATGGCACAGTCAAACTTACAGTATCAGGAGACTCAGTCATTACAACAGCTAATTCACCTGAGGTTGGGAGTGTTCATGAAGAGTTGACAGCGATTGAAAAAAATGGTGAAGATATTGCAATCAGCTTCAACCCACAATATCTGATTGATGCGCTTCGTGTCATAAAAGAACCAGAAGTTCGTATCCGTTTCATTTCAAATGTCCGTCCTTTTACACTTCTTCCTAAGAATGATACAGACAGTTTCATACAGCTTATTACACCTGTCAGAACAAACTAAAAAATGTTAGAATAGACTTAACGAAAGTGAGGTCTATTTTTTTATGGAAATCATTTATACTGAAATTACACAAGATTTGACAGCTTTTCTTCTTGAGCGAGCAAAAAAAGCATTAAGAGAAGGAAAAAAAGTTTATTATATTGTTCCATCTTCAATGTCTTTTGAAAAGGAGAAAGAAATATTAGAACGTATTTCTTCAGGGGAAGATACCGCAGTTTTTGACTTACTGGTTACGAGATTTAAGCAACTTCCCTATTATTTTGATCGAAAAGATATAACGTTGCAAGGGAAAGTAGAACTCACTCAATCAGGATTGAGTATGCTTTTTCGAAAAGTCTTGAAGTCTTTTTCTAAAGAAGAGTTACCTTTTTATTACAGTTTACAGAATTCGCCAGCTTTTCTAGAAATGCTGGTTAATTTACGTGCAGAGTTAATTACAGCAAATTTGACCTTTGAAGATTTGCCTAAAAGCCCTAAAAACGCAGAATTATCTGCCATTTTGCATCGCTTTGAGGAGGAATTAAGGGCTTCTTATGCTAATTTTTCAGAGTTCCAAGATTTCACTCAAAATATAAGAGAGGGAAAGTTTACTCAAGATTTACAAAATACAGTGCTTATAATTGACGGTTATACTCGATTCAATGCTGAGGAAGAAAGCTTTATTTCTGCTATTCAAGAAGAAGTTTCAGAAATAATAATTGGGACATATGCCAGTGAAGTTGACTACAAGTTGACAGACTTTTCCTTGTCAGTTTACAAAAATTCCTTAGAAATGCTTGAACGATTTCAAAACAAATTCTCGGCTAAAATAAAGTATATGTGCAAACCAAAAGCAGAGACAGTTTATGATAAATTGACGGATTTGCTAAAAATGGAAACAAATTTTCTCCAGGACAATGTGAAAATTGAGTTGGATAGTCAAGATAAACGTCATTTTGAAATTTGGGAAGCTGAAAATCAGATGGCAGAGATAGAGGCTGTTGCAAAAGAGATTCGTCAGAAAATCACCAGAGGTGCCTCGTTTAAAGACTTTACAGTATTGGTAGGTGATGTTGATACATATGCTATACCTCTTCAAGAAACTTTTGAACTTTACGAGATTCCTTTTTTCTATGCCCAAGAAGAATCTATGAGTCAGCATCCCTTGATTATTTTTTTAGAGAGTCTTTATGCGATTAAAAAGAATAACTATCGGACTAATGATGTGGTCAATTTGCTAAAGAGCAATATTTACAGAGATGTAAACTTTGATCAAGAGAGCTTAGATTATTTTGAATACTATGTCAATAAATATAAAATTCGAGGAAAAAAGAAGTTTGTCAATTCTTTTGATGCGAGTGAATTTTTAGAAAGAGATAAAGTTGAGGCTTTGAGAGAAACACTTTTTGGAGAGCACTCGGCTTTGCAAGTATTTTTAAAAGGTAATTCAGAAAAAACAGGTAATGCATGGCTTAACAGTTTTCAAAACTTTCTCCAAAAAGGGAATGTTTTAGAAAATATGAACAGTCTTTACAATCAAGCAGAGCATGAAAACAATCATGGATTGGCGGACAAGCACGAGCAAGTTTGGAAGTTACTCTTGTCTAACCTAATGGAGTTTAAGTCTATTTTTTCTGAGCAAAAGATGAAAGTTTTAGAGTTTCTAGACTTGATTTTATCTGGTTTAAAAAATGCCAAATATCGTCAAATTCCAGCAAATGTTGATGTTGTAAATGTTAAAGACTATGAGCTTGTCGAAGCAAGGACCAATAAATATATATATGCTATAGGTTTAAGCTTGACTAACTTTCCAAAAGTAAAGCAAAATTCTAGTCTACTTTCCGATGAAGAACGTGCTTCCATCAATCAGAATGTATCTCATGATGATTTTCGCTTTATTGAACAGCTAAATGTGACAAACTCTAGTAAGAATACTTTTACAAGTCTTTCCTTAATTAATGCTGCCACGGATAAACTTGTTCTTTCAACGCCACAAATTTATGCCAATGTTCAAGATGAAATTTCGCCCCTATTACAGCTATTTATTAAACATACAAAAGCGGGAGAAAATATCAAGCGTGAGATTTCTTCGGTTAATCTTTTAGAAACCGTGGAACATATAGGTAATAAACGTTCTTTGATTTCAAACATTGGTAAAATTGAGCACTTGCTTGCCCAAGAGGAAGAAAAAGTAGAAAATGATAAACGCAACTTTTGGTCAAGCTTATTTCGAATTCTAGTTAAAGAAAGTTCAGATTTTCAAAGTCTGATTCACAACCTAGATCAAGATATAGCTCCTGTAGCCTTAGCAGCAGATACGGTAAAAGAAGTTTACAGTGATGAAATCTATGCCTCTGTCAGCAGTTTTGAACGTTTTTATAATTGTGAGTATCAGTATTTTTTAGAAAAAACTTTAAATCTTGAAATTTTTGAAAATATTGATTTAAATTCGAAAGTAGTTGGAAATTTCTTTCACGAAGTTTTTGAAAAACTTTTATTAAGTCCAAGTTTGACAAGTGAAAATTTCGATCAGCATTTAGAACGAGTTTTACAGGAAGTTGACAATAATTATGCGCGCTACTTTACACAAGATGCTACTGCACAATTTACTTGGGCAAATCTGGGAGAAATTGTAAAGCAGACAGCAGTTATTTTGAAAAAAGGCTTAGAGAATAGCCAGATAAAAACCTTATCAACTGAGGGTGCTTTTGGTTTCCCACATAGTGAACTGGGTGAGTTTACTATAGATAAAATTAGTCTTCGAGGGCGAATTGACCGAATAGATCAATTTTTTGAGAATAGTGTGGGAGCCGTTGATTACAAATCAAGTCAGCATAAATTTGATTTGGTTTCTGCCTATGATGGAACAAGTTTACAATTTCTTACTTATCTCGATGTCCTAAAACAGACGGCTGAAAATCAAAAATTATGGGGAGCGCTTTATCTGCAATTAAAAAATGAGAGTATCAATCTTTCAGATGTGAATTCTTTAGGTGAAATCGCGGCCTTATTATCTAAAAATATGCGCTATGAGGGACTTATTCTTGAGGAGTATAGGGATAAGATAAGTGAGGAAATCAATCTTGTAAATATCAATCGAAATAATGTTTATAGTGAGAGAGAATTTGAAAGTTTGCTTGAACTTAATAAAAAACATTATATTAGAGCTGGACAACGTATTCGTGCAGGTGAAATTGCTATCAATCCTGTGATGACTAAGGAAGGAATTGATAAGACAGGTAATGTACATGGTTGTCGATATTGTCCTTTGAAGTCCATCTGTCGTTTTGAGGCTAATAGACATATGAAAGACTATACACGTGAGGTAGGTCAAAAAAGTCGAAAAGAAATTCTTGATGAATTGAAAGGAGAAAAAAGCTAATGACTGATGTGAAATTGACAGCAGAACAGCAAGAAGCTATATATAGTCAAGGTCATAATATACTTGTGTCAGCAAGTGCTGGCTCTGGTAAAACTTTTGTCATGGCTAATCGTATTGTTGAAAAGGTAAAAAGCGGAATTGCCATAGAAAGCTTATTTATTTCTACTTTCACTAGAAAGGCAGCAACTGAACTGCGAATACGTCTAGAAAAAGATTTGAAAAAGGCTAGTCATAAAACTCAAGATGTAGTTGAAAAACAGAGGATAAAAACAGCCTTACAAGATTTGGCTCACGCAGATATTGGAACAATGGATAGCTTTACTCAAAAGCTATTACGCACGCACTTTAATCGTGTTAATGTAGATCCTAATTTTAGGATTTTAGCAGATCAAACAGAAAGTGATCTTCTAAAGCAAGAGGTTTTTGAAGACCTTGTTGAACAATACCTTTCGGAGAGTTCTGGGATTGAAAAAAGAGCCAAAATACCTAAAAAAATATTTGAAAAATTGGTTAAAAATTTCTCAAAAGATAGGAATATCAAGGGTTTTCAAGATGTAGTTTATACGGTTTATAAATTTGCTTCAGCAACAGAAAATCCGGAAAAATGGTTAAAAAATGATTTTCTCAAAGGATTTGATTTATACCAAAAATTTTCCGATATCCCCGAAAAATTTGCACACGATGTAATGTGTAAATTGGAGGAATTTCTTCTCTTTTTAGAGAAAGCTTTAGAGGAAAAAAATCTGACGGCTAAAACTTTAGAGAAAGCACAGATTGTTTTGGATAATGGAGAGTATTTGATTGAAAGTTTAAGAGTTAGTGATTATGAACAATTTGCAGAAGTTTTTAAATCACTAGACTTTTCTCGGTGGTCTCTTAAAAAGGATGAAATTTTATCAGAAGTTTTTAAAACAGTAATTGGAACAAAGAGTAATCCGGGCTTAGTTCGTGAATTTTTAGAAAAAATCAAGCATTTGTCAACGATTGAAAAATATCAGCCTGAAGCAAAAAATTTGGCTGAAAATCTACAAAAATTTGTTCTTTATTTTTATCAGTCTTATTTGGATAAAAAATATTCGGAAAATGCTTTTGAATATTCGGATATTGCACACTTTGCAATTAAAATTTTGGAAGAAAATACAGATGTAGTAAGGGAATATCGTACCAAGTACAGCGAGATAATGATTGATGAGTATCAAGATACTAGTCATGTTCAAGAAGCGATGTTAAGATTACTAAGTAAAAACGGAGATGGATCCGACAATCTATTCATGGTTGGCGATATAAAGCAGTCTATCTATGGTTTTCGTTTAGCTGATCCGAGCCTTTTTCTAAAAAAATATCATGCTTATGCTAGGGAAGATAATCCTCATCAACTTATACGTTTGAAGGAAAATTTTAGGTCTCGTGGAGAGGTTCTTGAATTCACAAATGAAGTTTTTAGACATTTGATGAATGAAGAAATTGGTGAAATGATCTATGGTAAGGAAGAAGAGCTCATTCAAGGAAATCTGGTAGATTACCCAGAGAAACTTGAAAAAAATTATTATCCAGAGCTCCTTCTTTATGAGGAAGATTCAACTGAAGATGAAAGAGATCAAATCAGTGATGGTGAAATTAAGATTGTTGCTCAACAAATTAAAAATTTAATGGCTTCAGATGCAAAGTTGAACTATAAAGATATTGCTTTGTTGGTACGTTCAAAGTCCCAAAATAACAAAATAGAAGATATTCTTAGAGATTACGATATTCCGGTTGTACTTGATGAGGGGCGAGTTGATTTTCTAAAATCACTTGAAGTAATATTGATTTTGGATGTTTTGCGTGCGGTTGATAATCCACTCTATGATATTCCTTTGGTTGCAACATTGCGTTCACCTATGTTTAATTTTACAGAGGATGAGCTTACCCGAATAAGTCTTAATGCTGGTTCTGATACACGATTTTGGAAAAAGTTACAGATGTCAGATGGGAAAATGATAACACCTGTTCTTAAAGAAAAAATCACTCAGTTTTTGAACAAGTTTACATCATGGCGTAAACTTGTAAACGAGCTTCCGATTCATGAGTTGCTTTGGAAAATTTATACGGAAACCTACTATCTTGACTATGTTGGTGCCCTTCCAAATGGTGAGATGCGTCAAGCAAATCTTCAAGCCTTGTCAACACGTGCAGAATTGTACGAGAAATCAGGTTATAAGGGCCTTTTTAGATTCATAAAAATGATTGATAAATTTATGGAACAAAATAATGATCTTGCTTCTGTAAATATCAAGTTGCCTCAAAATGCTGTAAGAGTAATGACATTTCATAAGTCCAAAGGATTGGAGTTTGATGTTGTTTTCTTGATGAATTTACAAACCAAGTTTAATCAAAGAGATTTAAAAGAATCTGTAATATTGACACGTGAAAATGGCTTGGGGATGAAATATACAGCAGATTTAAAAAAGGAAGAGGCTGTTGAAACGGACTTTCCTTATGCTTTAGTCAAGATGGATACACTGCCTTATCTTGTGAATAAGGAGTTGAAACGAAATGCGACACTGTCTGAAGAGATGCGTGTATTGTATGTCGCATTTACGCGTGCAAGGAAAAAACTTTACATGGTGGGAAAAATCAAGGAGAAAGAATTAGAAAAATATGCGGATATACATCTGGAAAATGGTATTCTTCCAGACAAATATCGTCGGTCAGCAACTGGCTACCAACATTGGCTTCTGGCGCTTCAAACAGCCCATTCTTTACCGATGATTATTAAAATAAATACTTCTTCTGATTTACAGGATACCAATAAAAAGTTTACAGTACGTCCCAACTTTAAAAAATTAGCAGAAGACTCAAAAAAATTTGACAGAATAATGGACACTATTGATGAAGTAAAACAGGCGCGTGCAGTAATGGATTATGAATATCCAAAAGAGGCAGCAACACAATTGTCTAGTATTCAAACACCAAGTCAAGTGAAAAAGAAAAGCTATGAAAAGCAATTGGAACTTGGTAATATTTTGCCTACAAGTGAGTACGTGCGTGTGAAACAACTTGAATTGTTGGATCTTGACCAACATAAAATTACTGCAGCAGAAATTGGTTCGGCTACACATAGTTTTATGCAACGTGCAGATTTTTCAAGACCAAATTTGTTTGACTTCCAACAAACACTGGATCAAATGGAACTTCATGATGAAGTGAAAAATAAAATTGATTTACCCAAAATCCTGACTTTATTTGACACAGATTTTGGTAAAGTGCTGGTTGATAACGTGGAGCGTACAATCAAGGAAGCCCCTTTTTCTATGTTGAAAACAGATGAAGTTGCACAAGAACAATATATTGTTCGAGGAATATGTGATGGCTTTATCAAATTTGAAGATAAGATTATCTTGTTTGACTATAAGACAGATTATTTCCGCAGTAATGATCAAATTTCTGAAATCAAGAAGAATTATGAAGTTCAGATGGAACTTTATGCAGATGCTTTAAGAAAGGCATATGGTGTCAATCAAGTTGACAAGTATTTGATTTTATTAGGTGGTCCTCGAAAAGTCGTTGTAGAAAGGATTTAGGAATGTTAGATTATGACTTAGGCTCAATTGTTGAAATGAAAAAACCTCATGCCTGTACAATAAAAGCAACAGGGAAAAAAGCGAACAGTTGGGAAATTATTCGCATGGGCGCAGATATCAAAATCCGATGTACGAATTGTGAACACATAGTTATGATGAAGCGTAATGATTTCAATAAAAAAATAAAAAAGGTTGTGACAAAGTAGTCACAATCTTTTTGTTCAGTTTTATCTAAAGAAGCTGATAGAATATGCTTTTTTGTCTTTTTTCATGATTTACGGTATAATTGGATGACTATAAAATTTGACGGAGAAATGAATAAACATGGCTTTAACAGCAGGTATTGTCGGCCTTCCTAATGTCGGAAAATCTACTCTTTTTAATGCAATTACAAAAGCGGGTGCTGAAGCAGCAAACTATCCTTTTGCGACCATCGAGCCTAATGTAGGTATGGTTGAAGTTCCCGATGAACGCTTGACTAAAATCACAGAATTAATCAAACCTAAAAAGACAGTTCCTACAACTTTTGAATTTACAGATATTGCAGGGATTGTAAAAGGTGCCTCTAAAGGTGAAGGTTTGGGGAATAAGTTCCTGGCTAACATTCGCGAGGTGGATGCAATCGTGCACGTGGTTCGCGCTTTTGATGATGAAAATGTGATGCGGGAAAATAACCGTGAGGATTCTTTTGTTGACCCATTGGCAGATATCGAAACAATTAATTTAGAGTTGATTTTGGCCGATTTGGAGTCAGTAAACAAGCGCTATGCGCGTGTTGAAAAGGTTGCGCGTACAGTTAAGGACAAGGATGCAATTGCAGAATTCAATGTTTTGTCTAAAATCAAGCCTGTTTTGGAAGAGGGAAAATCTGCGCGAACAGTAGAATTTAATGAAGATGAGCAAAAAATTGTGAAGCAACTTTTCTTGCTGACGACAAAACCTGTCCTTTACGTCGCTAATGTAGGTGAAGATGAAGTAAGTGCTCAAGATGACATTGAGTATGTAAAACAAATTCGTGAATTTGCAGCGACTGAAAATGCAGAAGTTGTCGTTATTTCAGCGCGTGCTGAAGAAGAGATTGCAGAACTTGACGATGAGGACAAAGCAGAGTTTCTTGAAGCACTTGGTTTAGAAGAATCTGGTGTTGATAAATTAACAAAAGCTGCTTATCACTTACTGGGACTTGCAACATATTTTACAGCTGGTGAAAAAGAAGTACGTGCTTGGACCTTCAAACGTGGCATGAAAGCTCCTCAACTGGCAGGAATCATTCATAGTGATTTTGAAAAAGGATTTATTCGTGCTGTAACCATGTCTTATGATGATTTAATGAAATATGGTAGTGAAAAGGCCGTCAAAGAAGCAGGTCGTTTACGTGAAGAGGGTAAAGAATATGTGGGACAAGATGGCGATATCATGGAATTCCGCTTTAACGTTTAGGGCTCTTCCCCAAGCTTTTAAATCTATAAGCCAAAAAGTTTTACAATAACTAAAAAGAGCTGATTTGTATAAATCAGCCTTTTGCTATTTTTTGGAAAGAGGAGAAAAAATGACAAAAATGATTGTAGGGCTGGGAAATCCTGGCGACAAATATGAGAAAACAAAACATAACATGGGCTTTATGGCTGTTGATTTACTTGCAAAAGACTATGGTGTAAACTTTAGTTTGGAAAAAACCTTTATGGCCGAAGTTGCTTCTACTTTTGTTAACGGTGAAAAAGTTTTTTTAGTAAAACCGCAAACCTTTATGAATGAATCAGGACGCGCCATTCAACCTTTACTCACTTACTATAATCTGGATCCAGCAGATTTGACAGTCATTGTTGACGATATGGACTCAGCTGTCGGACGCGTGAGACTACGTCAAAAAGGTTCTTCCGGTGGTCAACGAGGTATTAAATCAACAATCACTCATCTAGGGACAGAACAATTCAATCGAGTAAAAATTGGGATTGGACGTCCAGAACACGGAAAAACAGTAGTTGCACATGTCTTATCTAAATTTGATAAAGAAAATGTAGAAATTGCACAGGATGGCATAAATAAGGCTGTAGATGCAGTGAAATTCTATATTGAATCAAATGATTTTTCTCAAGCAATGAATAAATTTAACGGACAATGAAAATAAACGAATTTTTTGATCAAAACCATGATTTACAGTCATGGCAGAGAAGTTTTGCAAAAGCAGAGCGTACGCTTTTAACCGGTCTCTCCGGAACTGCCCAGGCGATGGTTATGGCAAATGCTTATGAGAATAATCCGGATAAGTACGTGATTGTCACTGATAATCAATACCACGCCAATGAACTTTATGATGAACTGACTCATCTTGTTGAAGATGAGAAGGTTTACCAATTTTTTTCAGATGACAATGTTTATGCTGAGTTTGCGATAGCAAGTAAAGACCGGACAGCATATCGTCTTGAAGCTCTAAATTTCCTGCTTGATGCACAGCAAACAGGCTTTTTAGTTGTTCCTTTCATGGCTTTACGTTCGATCTTGCCCCAGCCTGATAATTTCCAAGAAAACTATCTTCTTCTAGCTCAAGGCGATGAGTTTGACATGGAAAACCTACTCGCTATTTTAACTAGCGCAGGTTATGAAAAGACACAGCGCGTGATGATGCCCGGAGAGTTTTCACACCGTGGCGACATCGTGGATATTTACCCACTCGATGCAGCCCAGCCTTTAAGGCTAGAATTTTTTGGCGATGAAGTAGATACGATTCGTTCTTTCGACAGTGAAACTCAACGTTCCCTCGAAAATATGGATCAGGTAGAAATATATCCAGCCAGCGACTTTATTTTAATGCCCTGGGAATTTGATCAAGGTGTAAAAAAATTAATCGCTCAACTAGAAAATATAACGGATCCTATAGCGCAATCTTACTTTGAAGAAGTTATTGCAGCAGCAGAAAATCATTACTATCATAAAGATTTGCGCAAGTTTGCAGAATATTTTTATGAAAAACCTGCCTCTCTTTTAAATTATTTTCCGAAAAATATTCAAATTTTCATTGATGATTTTCAGAAAATTAACGAAGCCAACAATAAAACAGAGCAAGAACTTGCAGAATTTATCGTTTCGGAAAAAAGTATGGGGCGCTCTTTTGAGGGGCAAAGCTATCTTTTGGATGTTATTTCTAAGTTACGTTCTCACAAACCAGCAAGTTTTTTCTCCAATTTTCAAAAAGGTTTAGGTAATATAAAGTTTGATGCTTTATATAATTTTAATCAACATTCAATGCAACAGTTTTTCGGACAAATGGAACTTTTTTATACAGAAGTTGACAGGTTTGTAAAGCAAGGGTTTACAGTTGTCCTAGCTGTATCTTCAGAGAAACTACGCACGGAGCTTCAAAAATTTGATTTAGATCTTCAGGTTGTATCTACTGAAGAAATTCAAAAAGGAAAAGTAAACCTTCTGAATTTAAGTCTTAATAATGGTTTTAATTTTATTGATGAGAAACTCGTTATTATTACCGAGTCAGAAATTTTTGGCAAAGCACGAAAGAAAAAAGCACGGCGCTTAAATATTACCAATGCGGAACGTCTAAAAGATTATAACGAGCTTGAAGTTGGCGATTACGTTGTCCATAAAAATCACGGGATTGGGAAATACTTAGGGATCCAAACTATTGAAGTATCAGGTATGCACCGTGATTATCTAACGATTCAATATCAAAATGGTGATACGATATCTGTTCCAGTAGACCATCTGAGTCTGTTAAGTAAATACTCGGCGGCAGAGGGAAAAACGCCCAAGATAAATAAGCTGAATGATGGACGTTGGCGTAGAACAATGTCTTCTGTAAGTAAGCAAGTTGAAGATATTTCTGAAGATTTAATCAAGCTTTATTCTGCGCGACAAGCTCTCAAAGGATATGCTTTTTCTCCTGATGATACAAATCAAGAAGAATTTGACAATGATTTTACTTATCCAGAAACTGCTGATCAGATACGTTCAATCAATGAAATAAAAAAAGACATGGAACTCGAACGGCCAATGGACAGACTCTTAGTAGGAGATGTGGGTTTTGGAAAAACAGAAGTTGCTATGAGAGCCGCCTTTAAAGCAATCAATGACAGTAAACAGGTGGCTGTGTTGGTACCAACCACCGTTTTAGCTGAACAGCATTTCAGTAACTTTATGGAACGCTTTGTAAACTTCGGTGTAAACATTGCTGTTCTGAGTCGTTTCCAAACCAAGTCACAGCAAAAGGAGATTTTAGATAAGTTAAAGAAGGGGCGTGTGGACTTAATCATTGGTACCCACCGCCTTTTATCCAAGGATGTCGAATTTCTTGACTTGGGCTTAATGATTATTGATGAGGAACAGCGTTTTGGTGTAAAACACAAAGAACGTTTGAAAGAGCTAAAAACACAGGTCGATGTACTGACCCTTACTGCAACGCCAATACCAAGGACGCTACATATGTCCATGTTAGGTATTCGTGATTTATCCGTCATTGAAACGCCTCCAACAAACCGTTATCCTGTCCAAACATATGTAATGGAAACCAATTATGGTGTTGTTCGTGATGCTATATTGAGGGAAATTTCACGTGGAGGGCAGGTTTACTATGTTCACAATCGTGTTGACAGTATTGAGCAAAAAGTTTCACAACTTGAAGAACTTATTCCTGAAGCAAGAATTGGATTTATTCATGGTCAGATGACAGAGATTCAACTGGAAAATACCTTGATGGATTTTATCAATGCTGAGTATGACGTTTTAGTTACGACAACGATTATTGAAACTGGAGTTGACATTCCGAATGCCAACACACTTTTTATTGAAAATGCGGATATGATGGGTTTGTCGCAACTCTATCAATTGCGTGGACGGGTTGGACGAAGCAGTCGGGTATCCTATGCTTATCTTATGTACAAACCAGAAAAGATTTTATCTGAGGTTTCAGAGAAGCGTTTAGAGGCTATAAAAGGTTTCACTGAACTTGGTTCAGGTTTTAAAATTGCCATGCGTGATCTTTCAATTCGAGGTGCAGGAAATTTACTTGGTGCAGAACAATCTGGATTTATTGACTCAGTTGGATTTGAACTTTATTCGCAACTTCTTGAAGAAGCTGTCCATAAACGTATGGGGGGAGATAAAGTTAAAGCGAAGACCAACGCAGAGATAATGCTAGGATTAGATGCCTTTATTCCAAGCTACTATATTAGAGATGAACGCCAAAAAATTGAGATTTATAAGCGTATTCGTCAAATAGATAGTCGCCAAAGCTATGAAGAACTCCAAGATGAAATGATCGATCGATTTGGTGAGTATCCAGATGAAGTTGCTTATCTTTTGGAGATTGGTTTGCTAAAAATATTTGCCGATAACGCTTTGGTGGAAAAAATTGAAAAGAATAAAACGATGCTTATTCTAAGCATGGCTAAATCAGCCAATACGATGTACATTCCTCAGGAATACTTTGAAGCTTTAGCTGAAACAGCTTTAAAAGCAAGTGTAGGTGAGAAGTCGGGGCAGATGACTTTCCAATTCAAAATTGATAATCGAAAGGATGTTGTGTTACTCCGCGAAATCATGAATTTTACAGAGAAACTCTCTGACCTGAGAGACAAGCACGAAAAGGAGTAGCGTTTCATATGAAACGGTCTTCTTTTTTATAGAAAAAGCGTCTTATTTCAAAGATTTAGGCTTTTATCAGAAATATTTTCAACTGATTTTCCAAAAGACTTGAAGTATGTTATAATAACCACTATGAGATTAGATAAATTTTTAAAAGTTTCTCGTCTGATAAAGCGCCGTCCTGTAGCTAAAGAGGTTGCGGATAAGGGCCGTATTAAAATCAATGGAAAAATAGCGAAATCTTCAAGTGATGTTAAGTTTGGTGATCTTATTGAAATTCGTTTTGGGAATAAGATTGTAGAAGTGAGTGTCTTGGAACTTAAAGAATTCACGCGTAAAGAAGATGCGGATAAAATGTACAAAATCCTTAGTGAAACGAGAGTCACGGCTGAAACTGAACTTTAATTTATACATATATTTTTCGGAGGAAAAATGGACAAGAAAATTATTCATTTGAAAAATGATTATAATAAGTCAAAAAGAATGGAAGAAGTCTCGCACCCCCTGCCTAAACGCAAACATTTAGGTATTATTTTGATTGGTGCTATGTTATTATTCAGCTTGGCAACCATTAGTGTGGTTCAATCTTATCAAAATTTGCAAAAACAAATTGAGATGGAGGCACAAGCTGAGCAAAAAAATGCGGCATTGGATCATGAACTTGCACTTAAAAGCTCAGACATGAACAAGCTTAAGGATTCATCATTTTTAGCAAAGTATGCGCGAGCAAAACTGGATAATTCACAAGCCAATGAGAAGGTTTTTAGTATTCCAGAAATGGTTAATGGTGGGATAGAACCTTGATTGGAAAAGTGAAATCAATCAGTAAATTTGGGCTTTTTGTCCTTTTTTCTGACAAAAAAACAGGCCTTTTACGATGGTCGAACATACCAAGAAGACAGGGTAAATACAAGGTAGGCGATCTTATAGGTGTAGAGATTTTGCAGGCGCGAGAAGATGGAAAATATGAACTTAAATTCATCGAAAAAGACTTTGAAGAGAGTTTTGGTCACTTTTTAGGAGAAGCTACAGATCGTCTCAAATCTTTGAAAACAAAAAATGAGTTTCTTAAAAGATTATAATTGCAGAAGGCGACAACTAGCCGAGAAACGTGCATATATTGTACATGTAGGGAAGTTTCATTGATTTTGTTTCTTACTTAGAGGAGAGGCTCCGTGCTTCTTTCATATTCCTCTTCTACAAAAATATGGAAGACTTAGATTTACAAAAGTAAGTGACGTATAAGATGATTGATAGGGTTATAGAGAATGCAAAAGTTGAAAAATAAATTTAACTTAGCTGTTTGGTTGGTGATGATTGTGATGATTATCCCAGCCTTTTTTGTCTTACCCCAAAAAAGTAAAGAGGGAAGTGCAGAGGCAAAAGTTAAAGAAGTAAAACAAAATCAAAGTTCTTATCATACTGAGATACCTTCTCGTGCCGTTACTTTAACCACAATCCCTGTTTACAAAGATGAAAATTTACAGCAAAAATCAGGTGAGCTCCCCGAGCAGAAACAACTGGATATTATCAAACTAAAAAATAATGTATTTGAACTGGCCAATCATACATATATCAAAGCAGATACAAAGAATATAGTTTCAGATACACTTTTGTCAAAACAGATAAAGAAGACAACGGTTTATACTGCTCAACGTTCAGAAGTTTATTATAATCCTTTTACAACATATGACAAAGAAGTTTACACCACTCTTCCTAAAGGGCAGCAGTTTAGTACAAATCAGATTGCAAAGACATATTGGGGAACCTATTATGAAGTGAACTTCAATGGCGGACAAACAGGATGGATTAATTCGGAAAATCTAAATCTAGAAAACCCCAAGATGCTTCAAGTACAAGACATGTTGCGCAAAAAATACAATGATTCAAAGTATTCTATTTATGTCAAACAATTGGATGATTCGTTTACAGTGGGTGTAAACCAAGATAAAAAAATGTACGCAGCAAGTTTATCAAAGCTTCCTATTCTTTATTGGACACAAAAGCGTTTAAATGAGGGGAAAGCAGCTTTAAATGATAATTTGCAGTACAATACGGCGATCAACACCTTTAAAGGTTCCTTTGAGGCAGGAGGTACCGGTATTTTACCGGTCATTGCTAATAACGCTAACTATTCATTATCTGAAATTATTGACCGTACAGCTAAAAACTCTGATAATGTCGGGAGTAATCTCTTGGCTTATTATGAGACAGGACAATTTTCTCCAGCATTTCGAAGTGGAATTGAAAGTATTGCAGGACAAGCATGGGATCCTGTTGAACGTGAAGCCTCTGCGGAAATGGTCGGAAGAATACTGGAAGCACTTTATAAGGAAGGCGGTTATTCTTTCAATGCTTTATTTGGCACTCAGTTTGATGATACAAAAATTCAGGCTGGAGTTCCTAAGAATGTTCGTGTGGCTCATAAAATAGGAGCAGCTGATGCCTATAATCACGATGCAGCGATTGTCTTTTCGAGTGAACCTTATATTTTAGTGGTTGAAACGAAAGGGGGAAGTGATGATGTCATTTCACAAATTTCAAAAGACGTTTATGAGGTGTTAAAATGAATGAATTTTTGAAACTTGTTCAAAAAAAGGAATTTTTCAACCATCATACACGCGTTCTGATTGCTTTGTCCGGCGGTAAAGATTCGATGACTCTTTTTAACTGGCTCTATGAATATCAGAAAGAACTAGAAATAGAACTATTTACAGCTCATGTAAACTATGGTTTACGGGATATAGCGAATTGGGAGGAAAAAGAGTTAAGACAAAAAATGCAAGCATTGGGTATTGAACTTGAAGTTGCGCATTATACAGAAGAACATTTTAGTGAAGAAGCAGGGCGTATCATGCGCTATGACTTCTTTAAAAAAGTGATGGAAGATAAAAAGTGTACTGCCTTAGTCACGGCTCATCATAAGGGAGATCAAGTTGAAACGATTTTGATGCGGCAAATTACTGGAAGACGTTTACGCCATTTGACAGGCATTCCAGAACGGCAAGTTTTTGGCCCTGGTGAGCTAATCCGCCCTCTTCTGACTTTTGATAAGACAGCTCTTGATGCTGAGGTATATTTTGAAGATGTGACGAACGCTGGTAATGATTATCTACGTAATCGCTTGCGTAATCAATATATACCAGCTTTAACGTCTGAAAATCCAAAGTTTTCAGATGCTGTTATAGACATGTCCAAAGAGATATCCCTAGCCCTTTCAGTTATCAAAGAGAAGATAATAGATTTAGGGATTATTCAGGATGAAATAGAAACTCAAATTTTTCTACAACAATCAAAAGCGCTTCGGTATTTTATTTTACAAGAATATTTGGAAAAATTTCCAGAATTACAGGTATCTAAACCTCAATTTGAAGAGCTTTTATGGCTTATCGAAAGACCACAACAATATCGTTCAGAAATGTCAAAAGATTATCTTTTTGTGAAAGATGAAAAAAATTTCATGATTCGTCCTAAGGCTATTTTCAAAGAAAAAGAGCTTGATATACGGGAAGATGATCCCAAAGATTCCACTTTTATGCGGGTAGATATCCCTCTGACGGGAGAAGTTAAGATACGTAAACGCCAGCCGGGAGATTATATTTTCATCAATGGGCATCATAAGAAACTTAGAAAATTTTTTATTGATCAACATGTTGCATTAGAAAAACGTGAAAACTTATTAATCCTAGTTGAAGACGATATATATGCAATCACTGATTTAACAATTTCAGATTTGAGTAAAGCCCTTAAAAATGATAAAATGAAAAGGACGCTGTGGGTGAAACCCATCATAAGAGAGGATATTGATAATGCTTGAAAAAGACATAAAAAAAATACTCATTTCAGAAGAAGAAATCCAGAGCAAAACGCTTGAACTTGGAAAAATTCTTGCTGATGAATATAAAGACAAGAATCCATTGCTTCTCGGTATTTTACGTGGATCAGTACCGTTTCTTGCGGAATTAGTTAAGCGTATGGATATTCCATTAGAAATGGACTTCATGACAGTTTCAAGCTATCACGGGGGGACAGAATCGTCAGGAGAGGTGAAACTATTGCTTGATGTGGCAACTCCTGTTACAGGTCGCGAGATTATTATTGTTGAAGATATCATCGATACAGGGCGCACCTTGAAATATCTTAAAGAACTTCTTGAACACCGTGGAGCAACGGTGAAAATTGTTACTCTTTTAGATAAACCTGAAGGACGTGTTGTTGAAATTGATGCAGACTACACTGGTTTCACAATTCCAAATGAATTTGTTGTCGGTTTTGGTCTTGACTTTGATAACCACTACCGCAACCTTCCTTATGTAGGAGTTTTAAAGGAAGAAGTTTATAGCAAACAAAAAAACTCATACTAAAGTATGAAAAATGCTTATGGTAAAACTTACCAATAGAAAAAGATGCGTAAGTATGCTATAACTAAGAGATAAAAAATAAAAGGCAAAGAAGGAAATATGAACAATCCAAATCCTAACAACAATAAAAACGGAGGCTTTATTAAAAGCACTCTAGGTTGGGTCTTGCTTGTAATCGTCATCGTTTTCGGTATTAATGCTTTCTTTGGTGGCAATCAGTCAAATGTTGATAAAATCAGCTACAGTGCACTGATGAGTGACATCAAAGACGGCAATATAAAATCACTGAAAATGCAGCCTAGCGATAGTCTGTTTACAGTTTCTGGCGAATACAAAGATCCTAAAACTGTGGAAGGGAACAATAACTTCCCATTTTTACCAGGAAACACTTCCAAAGTGACAAATTTCCAAGCACTCATCATCCCAACAGACAGTATCATCAAGGATATACAATCGGCGGCAGATGAAAATGGAATTAAAGTCAATGTTATTGCAGCATCAACAAGCGGTATGTGGATCCAAATCCTTTCATACATCTTGCCAATGCTTCTCATGGTCGGCTTTTTCTGGTTGATGATGGGTGGCATGGGCTCACGTGGTGGTGGCGGTGCCGGCAACCCAATGAGCTTTGGTAAATCACGAGCTAAACAACAAGATGCTAAAACTTCAAAAGTTCGCTTTGCAGACGTTGCAGGATCAGAAGAAGAAAAACAAGAGCTTGTTGAAGTTGTTGATTTCCTCAAAAATCCTAAAAAATACCATGATCTTGGTGCACGTATCCCTGCTGGTGTCCTTTTAGAGGGTCCTCCAGGTACAGGTAAAACTTTGCTTGCAAAAGCTGTTGCCGGTGAGGCTGGCGTACCTTTCTATTCTATTTCTGGTTCCGACTTTGTCGAAATGTTCGTCGGTGTTGGTGCCAGCCGTGTACGTGACCTTTTTGAAAATGCGAAGAAAACAGCACCGTCAATCATCTTTATTGATGAGATTGATGCCGTTGGTCGTCAACGTGGCGCTGGTCTTGGTGGCGGAAATGATGAACGTGAACAAACACTTAATCAACTTTTGGTTGAGATGGATGGTTTCCAAGACAATGAAAATTCTGTTATCGTTATCGCAGCAACGAACCGTTCAGATGTTCTAGACCCAGCCTTGCTTCGTCCAGGTCGTTTTGACCGTAAAGTTCTTGTCGGGGCGCCTGATGTTAAAGGACGTGAGGCTGTTCTTCGTGTCCATGCAAAAAATAAACCACTTGACTCAAGTGTTGACCTAAAAGTTGTCGCTCAACAAACTCCTGGTTTCGTTGGTGCTGACCTTGAAAATGTCCTTAATGAGGCTGCTCTTGTGGCTGCTCGTCGTGACAAAAAAGTTATCGATGCATCAGATATTGATGAGGCACAAGACCGTGTTATTGCGGGACCAGCTAAGAAAGATAAGAAGATTTCCGAACGTGAACGCGAAATGGTGGCTTACCATGAAGCAGGACACACAATCGTTGGTCTAGTTCTTTCAAATGCTAATACGGTTCATAAAGTTACAATCGTTCCGCGTGGTCGTGCTGGTGGTTACATGATTGCTCTTCCTAAAGAAGACCAATTCCTCCTCTCCAAAGAAGACATGCAAGAAAATCTTGCTGGACTCATGGGAGGACGTGCAGCTGAACAAATTATCTTTAATACCATCACAACGGGTGCTTCAAATGACTTTGAACAAGCGACTCGTATCGCACGTGGTATGGTCACTCAATATGGTATGTCAGAAAAACTGGGCACAATCAGTTATGAAGGCAGTCAAGCTGTATTTATTGGTCGTGATTATGGACAAACGAAAACCTATTCTGAAGCAACAGCACAAGCTATTGATGAAGAAATTCGTGCAATCACTAAGGAAGCTTATGATAAAGCTGTCGAAATCATTGAAGCACATCGTGAGCAACATAAAGCCATTGCTCTTGCACTTCTTAAATATGAAACATTGGATGCTAAACAAATCATGTCTCTTTATAAGACAGGTAAAATGCCAGATGATGTTATCGAACATGAAAGTGAGCCTGTAGAAGCAAAATCATTCGAGGAAGTCCTTGAAGATGCGAATAAAGCTCAAGAAGAAGTTGAAAATAAAGAAGATAAAACAGTCGAATAAGGCTGTTTTTTTTTTGACTAAAAATACAAATATTCACACGGAAATTTCATGGCTTATGAGAAATCGTTCATTTTCTAGAAAGACACTTGTAAATGAAAGCGTTCGAGGTAGCTGTCCTTTTCTGTACTCTTTGTAACGACAGTGTCATATTTCCCATCACAAATAGTGTTATATCAAGCTTTACCAGGGGATTATTATAACTTTTTAATAAGCTATGGAATTTCCGTGAAATATTCAAGTTTTTCTTTGACAAAAATAAAAAATATGATATACTAATATAGTTGTCACTCGACGTACTTTGTCTATTCACGAATTAAGAAGAAAATATTTTGAAAAAACATAGTTTATTCTTGACATATTTTCAAATTATTGTATAATAGAAAAGTACTGTTCGAGAGGACAGCGCAATAGTAAGATGGTCCGTTGGTCAAGGGGTTAAGACACCGCCTTTTCACGGCGGTAACACGGGTTCGAATCCCGTACGGACTATATTGTTAATTCCCGATTTATAATCGGGTTTTATTTTATGCGGATTAGCTCAGTTGGTAGAGCGCACGACTGTTAATCGTGTTGTCGTCGGTTCGAGCCCGACATCCGCAGTAAGCTAAATCAGCCATAGGCTGTTTTTTTGTTATAATGGAGTATAAGTGAAGGAAGTATCTATATAATGCAAAAAAGATATACAACATGGAATGAATATTTGAGAGGGACATTTGGGGAAAAAATCTTTAAGGTTCCTATTGATGCTGGTTTTGATTGTCCTAATCGTGATGGGACCGTTGCTCATGGCGGCTGTACATTTTGTACAGTGTCTGGTTCGGGTGATTTGATATTGGAGCCTGATGCACCAATTGCAGAGCAATTTCGGGTGGAAGTTGAAGCTTTTCATAAAAAATGGCCTGGCGTAAAAAAATATATTGCCTACTTTCAAAACTTTACAAATACGCATGCTCCAGTTGAAGTTTTGCGTGAACGTTTTGAAGAGGCTGTTAACCAACCAGATGTTGTGGGTATCTCAATTGGTACACGACCAGATTGTCTTCCACCTGATGTGGTTGATTATCTGGCAGAACTTAACGATCGTATGGAAGTTTGGATTGACTTAGGCCTTCAAACGACATTTGAGGAAACGAGTGATTTAATTAATAGGGCGCACGATTATCAAACCTATACTAATGCAGTAGCTCGTTTGCGTGAACATAATATTAATGTTTGTGTGCATTTAATAAATGGTTTACCCGGTGAAACGCGTGAAATGATGTTGGAAAATGTGAGACGTATGATTTTGGATTCTGATATTCAAGGCGTGAAATTGCATTTGCTGCACCTGATGAAGAATACTCGTATGCAACGTGATTATCACGAGGGACGTTTGAAGCTACTGTCTCAAAAAGAGTATGTTAATATTGTTTGTGATCAACTTGAGATGATTCCCAAAGAAATAGTTATTCACCGTCTTACTGGTGATGCTCCTCGTGAAGCTTTAATAGGTCCAATGTGGTCCTTGAAAAAATGGGAAGTGCTGAATGCTATTGATCGTGAAATGGCGCATCGAGGATCCGTTCAGGGATGTAAAGATATTAGAAAAGTGGAGCCTGTTACTTATGTTTAGACCAATTGAAATGTCACATCACATGTTAGCTGAAATAATTAAAGCAGATGATGTAGTAATTGATGCGACTATGGGAAATGGTTGGGACACTTCCTTTCTTGCTGCTTTAACAAGTAATGTATATGCTTTTGATATTCAACAAGAAGCTCTTTATTCTACGAAAAAATTATTGCAGATGAAGGGTTTGCAGGCGAAGTTGATTCTAGATGGACATGAAAATATAGATAAATACGTGTCTGAACCCGTTAAAGCTGCTATTTTTAATTTAGGCTATCTTCCTCGAGCAGATAAATCAATCATCACACGTCCGAATACAACTTTAAAAGCTTTGGAGATATTAAAGGAAAAGCTTCTTCCTCAGGGTCGAATTATGCTTGTCATTTATTATGGACACGAGGGAGGAGAAGAGGAAAAAGCTGCTGTTATAGATTGGGTGAGTACACTTCCCCAGTCAGATTGGCAGGTTATGAGATATGAACCCCTGAATCAGATCCATAAGCCTCCATTCTTAGTTTGTATTGAGAAAATATAAGATACGTTTTAAGCGTGTTTTATTTTTTTGTATTCTTATTTTGATAAGTTGAAAATGAACTGTAAAAGAGAGTAAGGTGAATACAGTTGAAGAAATAACTGATTCAAAATAGTATTATATGATGTCAAAAATCTATAGAGAGTTCGCTTATAGAAGAGAATTTTTATCTGTTCATACATTCTTGTTTGTGGAATAAAAATCTAGGAAACGAAAAAAATTTTATTAAGTTGAAGATTTGAAGAAAGCTTTGAAAAAAGAAGTATTCTGAGAGACATAAAAGAGCAAATAGATAAATATTTTTTATTGGAAAGTATTGAAAATAAGAAAAGATTTGAATATATTGCTATTTATCTATAATAATGGTAAAATAAGAAGATTTTTAGTTATTATTTATTTTTGGAGGAAGAAAATGGAAGGTATCTTACTTGCACTAGTCCCGATGTTTGCTTGGGGCTCCATTGGTTTTGTATCAAACAAAATTGGAGGAACTGCTAAACAACAAACCTTAGGAATGACTTTTGGTGCATTCGTATTTGCTTTGATTGTTTTTTTGGTACATCAGCCTCAACTTAGCCTACCTGTTTTTATTATTGGCTTTGTCGGTGGACTTATTTGGGCAGTTGGGCAGAGCGGTCAGTTTCATTCAATGAAATATCTTGGAGTATCTGTAGCTGGTCCATTATCAGCTGGCTCGCAACTTGTTCTGGCGTCTTTGATTGGGGTATTCATTTTTCATGAATGGACACAGAGTATTCAGTATACACTTGGTTTTATTGCAATTCTTGCTTTAATTGTTGGTTTTTATTTTTCTGCTAAACGGGACCCAGAAAATATCATTGCAGTCGAAAAGCATCACTATGCACGTGGTTTGATTAGCCTAACTTATTCTACTTTGGCTTATGTTTCGTATGTGATTTTGTTTAATAATCTGTCAGCCCTTTGGTTCAACATTCATTTTGATACTTTGACAATCATTTTCCCAATGTCCATTGGAATGGTTATTGGTGCATTTATTTTATCAGCAGGTGATATTAAAATTGAAGCGGTAGTTTTCAAAAATATTTCCGTAGGGTTGATGTGGGGTGTTGGAAATGTATTTATGCTCCTTGCAGCATCAATGGCTGGTAATGCTATTGCCTTCTCATTCTCACAGCTTGGAGTAATTATTTCAACAATAGGTGGAATTCTCTTCCTAGGAGAGAAAAAAACCAAAAAAGAATTGGCTTATATCACAATAGGTACGATATTGTTTATTATTGGTGCAATTTTACTCGCTGTTGTAAAGTCGAAAGGAATTAATAATTGATTTATTTAAAGGAGTGATATGAACATTTTTCGTAAAAGGGTAGGCCAAGAAAAAAGTGAAATGAAGCGTACTCTTAATTCTATGGACTTAACACTATTGGGCTTAGGCGCAATGGTGGGAGCGGGAATATTCACTTTAACGGGTATGGGAGTTGCTTTAATTGCAGGCCCTTCACTTATGATATCCATTATTATTGCTGGTGTAGCTGTAGGGCTTTCGGCTTTGATTTTCGCAGAATTTGCTTCACGGGTTCCAAGTCATGGAGGCCCTTATGGCTACATTTACGCAACTTTTGGAGAGTTTCCAGCTTGGATAGTAGGTTGGCTTTTAGCCATTGAGTTTTTTACAACGATATCAATTGTAGCTAAGTCATGGAGTGGTTATTTTAAAGGCTTACTTCATTTGCAATTACCTCCCATGCTTAACGGCCCATTGGGATCTACCTCAGGATTTTCTATTGATTTGATTCCTGTGCTTGTCGTGGCAGCAGTATCTATTATGATTTTTTTAAATGCTCGTACAGTTTCACACTTGAATAACACGTTGGTTGTTTTAAAATTTTCGGCATTGATTATCTTTGTTATTGTTGGTCTTTTCTACTTGGAACCGGCGAACTGGTCTAATTTTGCGCCTTTCGGTTTAGGTTCCCTAATTGGTGGTCAAACAGGGATTTTACCGGGAGCTTCAATCCTTTTCATTGCCTTTATCGGTTATGAAACAGTATCAACAGCAGTTGATGAAGCAGAAAATCCAAGACGAAACATTCCTTACGGGGTCATTAGTTCACTTTTTGTTGCAGTAACTCTCTACGTTATTGTCACATTGGTGCTTACAGGTACAGTGCCCTATTATAAATTGAATGTCACGAACTCCATTGCCTTTGCTCTTACTTATCTTGGCGTAGAGTGGGCAGCGACCTATGTTTCAATTATCGCCATCATTACCTTGCTCAGCGTTGCCCTCGCCATGTCTTATGCCTTATCACGTTTACTTTACTCAATGAGTCGTGATGGACTTTTGCCGAAGAAACTGAGTAAAATATCTGCTAAACACCAGATACCAGTTAACTCAACTTTATTCATTGGGAGTATTTCACTGCTCATTGCTGGATTTGTTCCCATGACTATTCTTGGTCAATTTTTGAGTTTGTCTACATTACTTTATTTAATAATTTTAGCCTTTGGTTTGTTGAAACTACGCAAAGAACACGGCCTTCCGCAAGCTAATGAATTTAAAACACCTATGGTGCCTTTCTTGCCTATCTTATCAATTCTTATTAATGGCTTTTTGATTGTTCATTATCATGTGCGAATATGGCTTTTATTGGTTATTTTACTGGGAGTAGCAACGCTACTTTACTTTGTTTATAGTTACCAACACTCAAAATTGGAACAGAATACAAAATAAAAAAGGATTTTCCCAATGTGTTGGAAATCCTTTTTTATTAAAGTTTCTCATTTACAAAGCGGACAAAGCTATTCCACATAACGACAAATATATTTGCACGTGTGACATCATTTTCAGCTGTGAGTGGAAAATGATAACCAGAAAATCCAGGAAGATAACCTAATTTATCTTTTTGAACTGCAGTAGCTTGAACCAACTCCTCTCCTTTTTTAATCGGGGCTTCAATAGCTGTTTGAGCCTTTTTATCAAAAGAAATAGAAATTGCGTTTGTATCTGCAGTGCCGCTCTTAAAAGGAACAACAGCAGAAAAATCTTCTCCAGCTACAAGGTTAACAGTATTTTTATTTCCATCCTGTACAGGAAGACTAGGAAAATCACTAATCTGAGAGCCTTTATCAGCAATCTGTATCTTTGTCCAAGAGGCGTAAACTTGGTTCATAAGACTATTTGTTAAGCTAAAAGGAGTAGCATTATCTTCTGAAGAATTTTTACTCTCTAGAACAACGGTAATAATACGAAAACCATTCTGGACAGTTGTTGCAGCAAAACAATCTACATAAAACGAAGTTGAACCTGTTTTTAAACCATCAACGCCAGCACGTGTTGTTGCAAAGCCAGGTAACATCTGATTCGTATTTGACAAAGTTGTTTCAGATTGTCCACCTTTATCAAACTCAAGTTCAGTTTTTTCAGTAATTTTTAATATCTCAGGGTAATCTTTGAGGAGATGTGTACACATGATGGCAACATCTTGAGCGCTCATTGTGTTGGCATCATTTTCAGTAGAACCGGGGTAAATATTTTCACCGAGTTCACTATTTGGGAGTCCAGAAGAAGAATAAAGTTTAGCATCTGTAATACCCCACTCTTTCAGCTGATCCATCATCATATCGACAAATTTTGGTTCAGAACCAGCTATTTTTTCTGCCAAAGCTATAGCTGCGGAATTAGCTGAAGGGAGAAGCAAAGCATTAAGCAGATCTTTGACTGTAATTTCTGTTCCTTTTGCAAGAGGAATATTACTAGCGTTGCTGTTCATTGTTAAATTGTAAGCATAGTCAGAAATAGGTACTTTTGTATCCCAAGCAATTTTTTTCTCATCCACACTTTTATAAACCAGATAGGCAGTTAAAAGTTTAGTGATTGAAGCAATACGAGTGCTAGAATCTGTGGCGTTTTGACTGTAAAGAATTTTTCCACTGCTGGCATCAACTGCAATAGAAGATTTAGCCGCCACATAAAAGTCCTCAGCTTGGACATTTATGGTAGTCAAAGGGGAAAATAAAAGCAATAAGGAAAGGAAGATGATTGAAATTTTTTTCATGTTTCCATTATAACATAGACGAGGCTAGGTCAGGCCATGAGTTGAAAAGTACCTCTATTTTAGAAAAAGGCAAAGAGTAAAGTTGACAGAGTTACCAAAATTTGATAGAATGTTCAATGGTACTTTTTATATTTGGTCCTAATAAGGAGAACTTGTATAAGTTGCCAAACTTCTTGTCAGAACTTGGATTAAGCGACCATATACTGACATTCCAACTTTATAAAAAACAGAAAGGATTGTTTATCCATTTTATTTCGCTTTGCGGTTCTCCGTAAATAAAAGGGATAAGCAGACAGAAAAATGCCTACTATTAACCAATTGGTGCGTAAAGGTCGTCACTCTAAAGTGGAAAAATCTAACTCACCTGCATTGAACATCGGCTACAACAGTCGTAAAAAACTCCAAACTAAAGTAGCAAGCCCACAAAAACGTGGTGTTGCGACTCGTGTTGGAACAATGACTCCGAAAAAACCTAACTCAGCGCTCCGTAAATTCGCTCGTGTACGTTTGTCTAACCTTATTGAGGTTACAGCATACATCCCAGGTATCGGTCATAACTTGCAAGAACACAGCGTAGTCCTTCTTCGCGGTGGTCGTGTAAAAGACTTGCCAGGGGTACGTTACCACATCGTTCGTGGTGCACTTGATACAGCTGGTGTAACAGATCGTAAACAAAGCCGTTCTAAATACGGTACTAAAAAACCAAAAGCGTAATTGAAAGGAGATAAGAAGAATGCGTAAAAATCGTGCCCCAAAACGTGAAGTTTTGGCAGATCCAGTATACAACTCAGTAGTAGTAACACGCCTTATCAACCGCGTTATGCTTGATGGTAAACGTGGCGTTTCTACAAATATCGTTTATGGAGCTTTTAAACAAATTGAAGAAGCTACTGGAAACAACCCACTTGAAGTTTTCGAAACAGCTATGGAAAATATCATGCCTGTTCTTGAAGTTCGTGCGCGTCGTGTTGGTGGTTCTAACTATCAAGTCCCAGTTGAAGTTCGTCCAGAACGTCGTACAACCCTTGGACTCCGTTGGTTGGTGACAATTGCTCGTAAACGTGGTGAACACACAATGCAAGATCGTCTTGCAAAAGAAATTCTTGATGCTGCAAACAACACTGGTGCGGCAGTTAAGAAACGTGAAGACACCCATAAAATGGCAGAAGCAAACCGTGCGTTCGCTCACTTCCGTTGGTAAAAAACTTGACTTCAGTAGTCTTAATTTTGTAAAAAGTCTTGATCACAGAGGTCAAGGCTTTTTTTCATTATTTTCAAAAGAATGAAAAAACTAATCATTTTAATAATAAAAAATTAAAAAAATCATTTAAATGTGTTGCTGATTTATTAAAATTGTAGTAGAATAGAGCGAAAACACTTTCAAATAAGAAATATAAGGAGTACATTGAACAACATGAAAAAATTGTCTAAGACCGCCTATGGCGGCATCGCAGGGAAAGATTATATCCCTTACGAAGATGGACGCAAAAAGAGTGCTGGAAACCCCGTTGTAGTTATTATTGGTATTATTTTGGCGATTCTCTTTGCAGCATCTACTGCATATTCGGGAATGCGTGCAGGTTTGACAGTAGCTGCCGGTATCCCAGGAGCTATTCTTGGTTCAGGACTTTTATCAATTTTTATCCGTAAAAATAACTTCCTGATGAAGAATATTCTTCAATCAATGGCAACTGGTGGTGAATCAATTGCTTCAGGTCTTATCTTTGTACTACCAGCAGTTATCCTCATTGGACAACAAGTAACTTTCTTTGAAGGTGTTATTGTTGGTGTTGCTGCTGTTCTTGTATCGCTTGGTATCTTGTCATTTGTTCAAGATTATCTCTTGGTAGAAGAGCATGGAACACTTGTTTATCCAGAAGCAATGGCTATTTCAGAAACTCTTGTTGCTTCATCAACAGGTGGTAACTCACTTAAATACATGGGAATTGGTTTCGGTGTAGGTGGTATTATTACAGCTTTCACATCAGCAGTTTTTGGTATTATTAACAACGTTGTAAGCTACACAAATGAAACATTTTACAAATGGAAACTTGAGATTGAAGTAAATCCTATGCTAGCAGCTATTGGTTTTATTGTTGGTCTTGAAGTTGCCGTAATGATGTTTGCGGGATCTATTCTTGCGAACTTTGGTATTGTTCCATTGATTGGCTACTTTTCAGAGATGGCTGGTGGTGGCCATAATGTTTGGAACGACACTTCAATTACGATTCAAGCGATGGACTTTGCTGCCATTTCAGGTTCATATGTAAGGTATATTGGTGCAGGTATGATGATTTCTGGCGGTATGATTGGTGCTATCCGTCTTATCCCAACAATTATCAATTCTGTAAAAGCAACACTTGAAGGCCGTAAAAATGCTGAAGCTGGCGAACGTGATTCACTTGGTATCTTTGCTATCCTTATTGGTATTGTTGCAACGTTTATCGTTGGTTTCCTTATCTCTGGTGGAAATATTGCGATGGCTTTCATTGCAGGTATCTTGTCAATCATCCTTTCCATGTTATTCATCATCGTTGCAGGGCGTTTGACTGGTACAATTGGTACCTCTAACTTACCTGTATCTGGTATGACAATTGCATCACTTGTTATCATGACTTTAGTCTTCTTGGTGATGGGCTGGACATCTGATGCTGATTTGAAATCACTCTTGCTTTTCGGTACTTTCATCGTTGTAGCGATTTCTGTAGCTGGTGGTTATACACAAGCGCAAAAAGTTACATTCATCACGGGTGGTAATAAATATGAAGTACGCCGCTTCTTCCTCGTTGCTGCTGTTCTTGGGGTTGTTGTCGTAACAGGTGTTATTGTATTACTTAGTGATCAGCTGGCCTTAACAGGTGATGCAGCACAGTTTGCACTGCCACAAGCCAACTTAATGGCAACTTTGACTGATGGTATCATTGGTGGAGAACTTCCATGGCATATGATTATTGCAGGTATCGTGTTTGGTATTATTCTTTACATGATTAAAGTTCCGGTTATGACTTTTGCCATTGGTTTCTACCTCCCAATTTCAACAACATCAATTATTTTAGTTGGTGCATTAGTTCGTGTTTTGATCGGAATCCTCAGTAAAAAAGATACTGAGGCAGTGCAAGAGGAACGCATGTCATCAGGTGTTTCTCTCTCATCTGGTTTAGTTGCTGGAGCATCTATCATTGGGTTGCTGGGTATTATTCTCCAAGTAACAGGTGTTGTAACGCCTGGAACACCAACAGGTTTCCTCGGCTCCAACAGTATGGCTTGGATTCTCATGCTAATCTTAGTTGTTGCAATCATAGTACCTCTGATGTCCGTCAAAAAAGCTTCGACATCTACCAAAACTGAAAATGAATAACAAGAAAAAAGAAGAAATTTCAGATAAAAATTTGAATATGATTTTCCGAAAAAAAGACAAAGTGCTATTTGAATGGCATGAGGGTCGAATTCGGATTTATAAAGATCAAAAACATTGGACACAAAATCTCATGCGTAAGATGGGGGCAAAAATACCCCAGCGTACCTATATGTCTTTGGATGAATATGGTACATTTGTCTTTAGTATGATTGATGGAAAGACTACTGTAAAAGAGATAGGAGAAGCACTTAGTGCTCAGCATGAGGAAGCTTCTCAACAGCTCTATGAACGGCTTTTCCTTTATCTCAATCATTTAGAAACTGTTGAAAAATGGATTGAGATTGTTGAAAAAGGGGAGTAATCTCCTTTTTCTCTTGACTTATTTTTAGAAGAATTAGATAAATTTTTCTCAAAAATATTGGAAAGCTAAAAATAGAACTATAAAAACCTTGATTATTATGATATAATGGGGTGTAAAACTAAAAATTAACTAGGAGAAAACTATGGCTCGCGAATTTTCACTTGAAAATACTCGTAATATCGGTATCATGGCTCACGTCGATGCCGGTAAAACAACTACCACTGAACGTGTCCTTTACTATACTGGTAAAATTCACAAAATCGGTGAAACGCACGAAGGTGCATCACAAATGGACTGGATGGAGCAAGAACAAGAACGTGGTATCACTATCACTTCTGCTGCAACAACTGCCCAATGGAAAGGCAATCGTGTAAACATTATCGATACACCGGGTCACGTGGACTTCACGATTGAAGTACAACGTTCACTCCGTGTCCTTGATGGTGCAGTAACAGTACTTGATGCTCAATCAGGTGTTGAACCACAAACTGAAACAGTTTGGCGTCAGGCAACTGAATATAAAGTTCCACGTATCGTCTTTGCGAACAAAATGGATAAAGTCGGTGCTGATTTCTTCTACTCACTTTCTACATTACATGATCGTTTAGGTGCTAACGCTCATCCGATCCAAATTCCAATTGGTTCTGAAGAAGATTTCGTAGGAATCATTGACTTGGTAACTATGCGTGCGGAAATCTATACTAATGACCTTGGTACGGATATCCGTGATGAAGAAATTCCAGCAGAATACAAAGAACAAGCTGAAGAATGGCGTACAAAGCTTATTGAAGCTGTTGCTGAAACAGACGAAGACTTGATGGAAAAATATTTTGCCGGTGAAGAAATCACTGAAGCAGAGTTGAAGGCTGCTATTCGTAAAGCGACAATCAACGTTGAATTCTACCCAATGCTTGCAGGTTCTGCCTTCAAGAACAAAGGTGTTCAAATGATGCTTGATGCGGTTATTGACTATCTTCCAAGCCCATTGGATATTCCTGCAATTAAAGGTGTTAACCCAGATACAGACGAAGAAGACGAACGCCCAGCATCAGATGATGCTCCATTTGCGGCACTTGCCTTCAAGATCATGACTGACCCATTTGTTGGACGTCTTTCATTCTTCCGTGTTTACTCAGGGACATTGGATGCTGGTTCATACGTTTTGAATACTTCTAAAGGTAAACGTGAACGTATCGGACGTATTCTCCAGATGCATGCGAACACACGTCAAGAAATTCAAACAGTTTATGCTGGTGATATCGCTGCTGCTGTTGGTTTGAAAAACACTACAACTGGTGATTCATTGACTGACGAAAAAGCAAAAATTATCCTTGAGTCTATCGATGTTCCAGAACCAGTTATCCAACTTTCTGTTGAACCTAAATCTAAAGCTGACCAAGATAAAATGGGTGTCGCCCTTACTAAATTGGCAGAAGAAGATCCAACATTCCGCGTTGAAACAAACGTTGAAACTGGTGAAACAGTTATCTCTGGTATGGGTGAACTTCACCTTGACGTCCTTGTTGACCGTATGAAACGTGAATTCAAAGTTGAAGCTAACGTTGGTGCGCCTCAAGTATCATACCGTGAAACTTTCCGTGCACCTACTCAAGCACGTGGATTCTTCAAACGTCAATCAGGTGGTAAAGGTCAATACGGTGATGTATGGATCGAATTCACACCAAACGAAGAAGGTGCTGGTTTCGAATTTGAAAATGCTATCGTCGGTGGTGTGGTTCCACGTGAATTTGTACCTGCCGTTGAAAAAGGTTTAGTAGAAACTATGGCTAACGGTGTTCTTGCGGGTTACCCAATGGTTGATATTAAAGCTAAACTTTACGATGGTTCATATCACGATGTCGATTCATCAGAAACTGCCTTCAAGGTTGCGGCTTCACTTGCTATGAAAGAAGCTGCTAAGACTGCACAACCTGCAATCCTTGAACCAATGATGAAAGTTGTCATCACAGTTCCTGAAGAAAACCTCGGTGATGTTATGGGTCACGTAACAGCGCGTCGTGGACGTGTAAACAGCATGGAAGCACATGGTAAATCACAAATCGTTAACGCATTTGTACCACTTGCTGAAATGTTTGGTTATGCAACTACACTTCGTTCAGCTTCACAAGGTCGTGGTACATTTATGATGACATTTGACCACTACGAAGATGTACCTAAATCAGTACAAGAAGAAATTATCAAGAAAAACGGTCGCGGTGGCGATGCTGAATAATCTTTGATTATTTCATTTATGTAAAAAAGCAGAATCTGAGAGAGGTTTTGCTTTTTTGTTTTAAGGATAGAACATTAGAAATTAGAATTATTAGTTCTCTTTGTAGTAGTTTTTTCACTTGATTGTTCGGTTTTTCTAAGTTATAATTAAAGTGTTAGAAGGAAAAGTGGTGAATAATATGAAAAGAAACGAACGATTAGTGGATTTTACAAATTTTTTACTAAATAGACCTAATAGAATGTTGAATCTTAACGAAATTAGCAAGCGTTATGAAGTTGCCAAGTCCTCTATTTCGGAAGATCTCGTTTTCATCAAACGCGTCTTTGAAAATCAAAATATTGGAATTGTTGAAACTTTTCCCGGAAGTTTAGGTGGAGTGCGTTTCACACCTCATATTTCAGATGAAGTTTCCCATGAACGCGCGATGGAACTCGCCAATCTCTTACGGGAGGAAAATCGTATCTTGCCTGGAGGTTATATCTATCTTTCAGATATCTTAGGTCATCCAGCTAATTTAAAAAAAATCGGACAAATTATTGCTCATGAATATTGCGAAAAACAGATTGATGTTGTTATGACTATCGCTACAAAAGGAATTCCCATCGCACAGTCTGTCGCTGAAATATTGGATGTACCCTTTGTTATTGTTCGTCGAGACCCTAAAGTCACTGAGGGAGCCACGCTAAATGTGAACTATATGTCAGGGTCAAGCAGCCGTGTTGAAAATATGACTCTTTCTAAACGCAGTTTATCTATTGGTCAAAGTGTTTTGATTGTTGATGATTTTATGAAAGGGGCAGGAACAATCAATGGTATGAAGAGCCTTGTTTATGAATTTGACTGCTTTTTGGCAGGTGTGGCTGTCTTTCTTGAAGGACCTTTTAAAGGAAAGCGTCTAGTGGATGATTATAAATCAATTCTAAAGGTTGATAAAATAGATGTGGCTAAACGTTCTATCGAAGTAGAACTAGGTAATATATTTGAAGAAAAGTAAAGATAATAAAAAATAGTGGGCTTTGGTTTTATCACCAAAGCTTTTTTAGTTGAGGAGAAGTTCTTTTATCTGTCGAGAGCTGAAAAAAAGAGGTCACAGATTAATTGAGGATTCCTTATTTGATATTGTTTCATCAGAAGGGAACAGTAAGCTTATTACAAGTCATCTTTTTGGGGATTTAGAATATAAAAAAAGCTTTGCCTAGCTTGACAAATCTTTTAATTCAGGGTAGAAATTTTATTTAGTGGCCAGATGCGGAACACGGTACGACCAACAATCTCAGAACGTTTAAAAGTACCAACAGCACGACTGTCTCTTGAGACGATACGATTATCGCCTAAGAGAAGATATTCTCCCTCAGGCACCTTGATGCTGAAAGTAGGATTTCCTGTTGTATCTGTTGTAAAGGCTTGGGACTGTTGCGCCAGTTGAACGAAATATGCGCGATTTGCCTCCGAGAGTTCAGAGGTCAAGGCATAATTTTGGTAGGTCTTTTCCAGTTCTCCGTCTGATAATTGCTTCTTGAAATCTGCCAAATATGGTTCGTCTGTTTTTTGGCCATTGATATAGAGTTGATCGTTATCAAATTTTATCTCATCACCTGGCATCCCAATCACACGTTTAACGACATCTTTGGTTTCAGTTTGACCATTTATCGACTCGGTCTCTTTAGCAACTACAATATCAAAACGATTAATGCTCGCTGTTTTGATAAGAACAAGGCGTTGTTTATCGGCCAAGGTAGGATCCATTGAGTGACCATCTACAACAACAAGAGACCAGATGAAGATTCGGGATAAGATAGCCAAGGTTATAATTGTTAAAAAGATACCCCATTCTTTGAGGAAGCGCGTGAAAGCGTTAGGTTGCTTATTTTTTCTAGTATTTTCCATATTTAACTTTCTATTATTTGAGCTAGATTTATTGCTTTTTTTGTATTTGCGAAATGTAGTTTGGCATATTTTTCTAAACTTTCTAGACCACTGTGACGAATGATTTTTGCTGCGACACAATCAGAATTTTCCCCAGCTCCACTTGGTAACTGTATCCCAGATTCTAGAGAAAGCGCTTCGAGATTTTTCAAGAATAGATAGCGTGCGATAATAGAACTACAGGCAACAGCTAAAAACTGATCCTCAGCCTTGGTCAAAAGAGTGACTTTCCCAGCAACCTGATTTTTTTCAGCGCTTAGGTATTTTTGATAATTTTTCTCACTTGTAAAGGCATCAATAATGATATGTTCAATGGGTTCGGACACATGTTGCTCAAGTAGGTATATTGCTTGATTATGCAAGGCAACTTTGATACTTACAGCGTTATGACCTGAGGAAATCACGTTGTTGTATTTCATAGGTTCTACGATTAAAGGGACATGGAGAATATGTGCCATTAATTGTGGGGCAATCTGACAAATTTTGTTATCATTCAACTTTTTAGAATCCGCGACCCCCAGATTTTTTAAAAAGAGGACATCCTTATCAGAGATAAAACTTGCTACAACGACAAGTGGACCAAAGTATGAGCCATTTCCAACTTCATCTGTACCTATTATGCTAGCTTGCTGTTTGGGACGTACAGTAGTAGTATATCCAAATTGGTGTGCGATGTTTTCTGCCTCTTCCCCTTGAAAGACGACTTTTCCAGAATTGTAAACAGAAATAGTGGCTTTAGGCAGTTTAGCATAAAAAGTGATATATTGATTTTTTGATGCTTTCTTGTATTTATTGAATTTGAGAAAAAGTTTGTCCAACATTTTTCGATCTAGGGTAAGCACTACATTCATGATAATAGTTTAACATAAAAGCAAAAAAATTAAAAATGAATCTTGACAATACTTGATATATATGATAACATGATAAACGGTATTGTTTACCCCATTTTTGTGGCCCCGGAAACCCAAAAATATTTATAGGACTTTTACACCTGACGTAAACAAATTCTAAGTAAAGGAAACTTAACCCAAATGATGAAAACAACATTCATGGCTAACGCTTCAAACGTTGACCGTAAATGGTACGTGGTTGATGCAACTGATGTACCCCTTGGTCGTTTGTCAGCCGTAGTTGCTAGCGTACTTCGCGGTAAAAACAAACCAACATTCACTCCACATACAGATACAGGCGATTTTGTTATCGTTATCAATGCTGAAAAAGTAAAACTTACTGGTAACAAAGCAGCGGATAAAGTTTACTATCGTCACAGCCTTCATCCAGGTGGCTTGAAATCAATCACTGCTGGTGAACTCCGTGAAAAAAATGCTGTACGCTTAATTGAAAAGTCAGTTAAGGGTATGCTTCCACACAACACACTTGGTCGTGCTCAAGGCATGAAACTTAAAGTGTTTGTTGGTGGTGAACACACACATGCAGCACAAAAACCTGAAGTTCTTGATATTTCAGGTCTTATCTAAGGAGGGAACGCACTAAATGGCACAAGTACAATATGCTGGCACAGGACGCCGTAAAAATTCAGTTGCTCGTGTACGTCTCGTACCCGGCACAGGTAAAATCGTAATCAATAAACGTGATGTAGAAGACTATATCCCACAAGCAGCACTTCGCCTTGTTATCAACCAACCATTTGCAGCTACACAAACTGAAGGTAGCTACGACACACTCGTAAACGTAAACGGTGGTGGTGTATCAGGTCAATCAGGAGCTATCCGTCACGGTATCGCTCGTGCATTGCTTGAAGTGGATCCAGATTTCCGTGGTGCTTTGAAGCGCGCTGGTTTGCTTACACGTGATGCTCGTATGGTTGAACGTAAAAAAGCAGGTCTTAAGAAAGCTCGTAAAGCTTCACAATTCTCAAAACGTTAATCTGTTTCAGATATACCAACGTTTTGGACTATTATTTGGTGAAAATTGGTGGAAAACTAATTTCAATCAAAAATAATGATATAAAAGCATTGGCGGTTTGCTAGTGCTTTTTTTGTACCATCATGTTTATATGATAGCAATTCCTTGTCAAGTCATGTGATTATGAAATCTGTGTATTAACTTTAAAATCATAGTCATCCTCTATTAAGGTAAAGTTTAGCAGCCTATACCTTTTTAAAATATTAGTGTTTTCCCATTTCTATCTCCTACCTTTAGATACTGGAAAAATTATATTTAGCTCATAGTGAATATCCTCCTAAATTTGGTATAATTGAGTAAACATTATCATTTTATAGAGTTTTTAAGGAGAAATAATTTATGCCTCTTGCGACAATTTACAGTTTTATTGGGCTGCTGATTATGATTAATACGGTACTCGCGCTTGTGACAATTTTTAGAAAACCGAGATCAATTTCTAGTATTTTAGCATGGTTTATGTTTTTAGTTTTCTTACCAGGCATTGGTTTTCTTGGATATCTTTTTTTGGGAAGAGGACTAGATCGAACAACTGTACGTCGTTTTGAAGAGGAAAACAAATATAATTTATCTATTCTGGGTCAGCGAGTACATGAAAATAACCAAAAGTTTGCTCCGAAAGAAATGGCACCCCATGAAAAACTTCTTAAACGGTATTTTAACAACATGGAACGTACGCCTTTATGTCGAGGCAATAGTGTCAATTTTTACCTTGATGGTAAAGAAAAATTTGCAGCTTTATTTGAAGATATAAAAAATGCTAAAGATAATATCCATGTGGAGTATTATGCTTTTTTCAGTGACAAAATTGGCACTCTCTTTCGTGATCATCTGATTTCCAAAGCTAAAGAAGGTGTTGAAGTCAGGGTAGTATATGACCCATGGGGTGGAAAAACAAGGAGGGATTTTTTCAAGCCCTTAGAGGAGGCTGGTGGGAAGGTTACACCCTTTATCACTTCACGTAATGCCTTGATGAAAACGCGACTTAACTATCACCTACATCGTAAGATTGTTGTCATTGATGGTCAAATTGGCTGGACGGGTGGTTTTAATGTCGGAGATCAGTATATATACAACAGTAAAAAATTCGGTTTTTGGCGAGATACTCATGGACGGATTGTCGGAACTGCAGCCTTTGGCCTCCAAGAAACCTTTATCCGAGATTGGAATGTTTCCGTTAAAAATCCCAAGGATAAACTTGAACGAAAAGATAATTATTTTGTAGTCCCAGAGGACAGTGGAAATATCGATATTCAAATAGTCACAAATGGACCGGAGAGTGACAATAAAACACTGCGCACTGGATTTATCAAAATGATTATGGATGCTGAGGACTATATCTGGATTCAGTCACCCTATCTTATTCCGGATGACTCAATGATAACGGCTCTTGTAGCAGCAGCTAATTCAGGCGTAGATGTAAAGATTATGATTCCTAACATGCCTGACCACCCTTTTATTTTCCGAGCAACACAATATTATGCAAACTATCTTCACAAACATGGCGTTCAAATTTACAATTACACGAATGGATTCCTCCACTCAAAAACACTTGTAATGGATGGAAAGCTGGGTGTATTTGGGACAACCAATCAAGATATAAGAAGCTATGAGTTAAACTTTGAAGTCAGTGCTTTTTGTTACGATGAAGGAGTAGCTAAGGAAATGAAAAGAACATTCGAAATGGATTTGGAAAAATCAACGCTTCTCACAGACAAGACTCTTGTACAGCAGTCACTATGGCTTAAGATAAAACAAAACTTTTCACGACTGCTGAGCCCGATCTTGTAAGCTAGCCTCCTAAAAAAGACACTTCTAGTGTCTTTTTTAGGAGCGTACAAATGTGATAACAGAAGTGTTTAACGAACGAAGGAAAAAATTTTCAGGAAATCGCCCACTAAATAGTTGACAAGTTTTTGATAGTCTGGTAGAATATAATAGTTGTCGCA
>NZ_DKXK01000061.1:0-12110 GCF_002492185.1 Lactococcus sp. UBA7128 | reverse complement strand
GGCTCGGTAGCTCAGTTGGTAGAGCAATGGATTGAAGCTCCATGTGTCGGCGGTTCGATTCCGTCTCGCGCCATTTGCGGGTGTAGTTTAGTGGTAAAACCTCAGCCTTCCAAGCTGATGTTGTGAGTTCGATTCTCATCACCCGCTTTATTTTTTATGAGAATTCATAGAAAGTTTTTTAAATATAAGGGAGCATAGCTCAGTTGGTTAGAGCACTGTGTTGATAACGCAGGGGTCCGAGGTTCAAATCCTCGTGTTCCCATGGATGTTTATAATATCTATATATTGTGAATAACTGGTGGGGAGTTACTCAAGAGGCTGAAGAGGACGGTTTGCTAAATCGTTAGGTCGGGAAACCGGCGCGAGGGTTCGAATCCCTTACTCCCCTTCTGTATAACGACTATTGTTGAATAGTCGTTTTTTATGCTTTATATAGAAAGTTGAAAGAGAGGAGGTTCTATGTCTTTTCTTACCAAGGAAGAACTAACGGAACTAAAAAATCAGGTAAATATTGCTGATTTGATTTCGCAATACGTATCTCTCGTCAAGTCTGGGAAAAACTATTTAGGACTTTGTCCTTTTCATGGAGAAAAAACACCAAGTTTTAATGTTAATGCAGAAAAGGGATTTTATCATTGTTTTGGTTGTGGTAAGTCAGGTGATGCGATTGACTTTATAAAAGATTACAAACAGGTTGGTTTCATTGATGCAGTGAAAGATGTTGCTGATTTTGCAGGGATTACACTAAACATTGAAAACAATGCTGTGGAAGAAAAGGATAATCCTAATGCGCTTCTCTATGACATAAATAATCAAGCTGCTCGACTTTATCATATTGTTCTTACTTCTACTGAGATAGGTGAACAGGCTCGGCTCTATTTGGAGAAGAGGGGCATTACTTCAGAGATAATTAAGCAGTTTAATATTGGTTTGGCACCAGATGAGAATGATTTTATTTTCGAAAATCTAGCTGGAAAATTTGATGAAACAGTTCAAGTAAATTCAGGTCTTTTCAATTTTTCTAGTCATAAAGTTTTTGATGCCTTTCAAAACAGGATTATGTTTCCTTTGAAAAATGAGTATGGGCATGTGGTCGGTTTCTCTGGGAGAAAGTGGCAAGAAGGTGACACAAGCAAGGCAAAGTACATTAATACAAGTGCAACAAGTATTTTTGACAAGTCATATGAGCTTTATAATCTCGATAAGGCTAAGCCTACTATTTCAAAGACACGTGAAGTTTATTTGATGGAAGGTTTTATGGATGTTATTGCAGCACATAAGGCTGGAATATTTAATGTCGTGGCAACCATGGGAACGGCTTTGACTGATAAACATGTTAAACGTTTGAGGAAAATAGCTAAAAATTACGTGCTCATATATGATGGTGACAATGCAGGACAAAATGCGATATATAAAGCGATTGACCTGATAGGTGAGAATAAAACACAGATTGTACGTGTTCCAGAGGGCTTAGATCCCGATGACTACAGTAAAAAATATTCATCAGAAGCATTGGCCAATCTTATGGAAAACGGTAGAGTACAACCTACAGAGTTCTTGATTGACTATCTCAAGCCTGAGAACCTTTCGAATTTACAAAATCAGCTGGATTTTATTGAGCAAATGGCTCCAGTAATTGCAAGGGTTCCATCGATTACGGCGCAAGATGCCTTTATAAGAAAATTAGTTGAGATTTTACCTGATTTCGAGTATAATCAAGTAGAGCAATCTGTCAATTTAAAGCGTGAAAACGTCCTTAAATCAAGGGCAGAAACTGGAAATTTTGAAGAGAGTTTTGAAAACTTTGATGAGGAACAATTTTCGAATTATCCGGATCCTGGATTTATATCAGGGGAGCATGAATACTATGAAAGTTTTCCTCTTCATCAGCAAGAAGTAATTGCTCCTGCCCACCCGCAGCTTCCCCATCTATCGAGAAGTGAACGAGCTGAAGAGCAGCTTTTGAATCGAATGATTTATCATCAGAATGTTCTTCAGAAGTTTGCGGACGATGAAACTTTTCGGTTTGTCCACCAACGTTATCAAAATCTTTTTGAAAAAATCATACTTGAAGCTATGAGTTTTGACGAAATTGATCCTTCTCACTTTGGCACGTCATTAGATGCGGAGGAGAAAAATTTATTTTATCAAATTTTAAGTTTAGATTTACCAGATGAGACAAGCAGTCAAGAGCTGGAAGATTTGGTAGTTGTTTTTGCTAAGGAAATGGAACAAATAAAGTTCAGTGAACTACAAAAACAATTAGAGAATGCCCAAAAATTGGGAAACAAAGAACGTGAGCTAGAGCTCACAATCCAAATTATTAATCAGAAGAAAAAAATATGAGCCAGCTGCTTATATTGTTCATTGAGGAGGATTAAATTGGCAAGTAATACTAAGAAAAGAATCAGTCAAATTGCAAAAGAAACTGGAATTACTAATAAAGCTTTAATTGCAAAAGCACAAGAACTTGGTATGGGAGTTAAATCTCACTCAAGTTCTATTTTCGAGGCTGAAGAAGAAAAACTCCTTAAAGCAATGGACTTCAAGCCAATTATTGTCGAAAAAGTTGATGTTTCTGAGTTGCGAAAAAAAGATTCTAAACAGGTTACTTCTGTTAAAGAAAAAGCAGATAAGAAGGCTATTCAAGACACTGATACATTTGACAGCAAAGCATTTGATAAGGCAGTGTCAGATTATATCACAAAGCGTAAACCACTGGAAGAAGCTCTAGATGATGAAATTACGGATGAGTTAGTTGTTAAGTTTGGCTTGGAAGCAGAAGCTATTGAAGATTTACTTCAACAAATCCAAGATGCAGGAATTTCAATTGTTGATAAGGAAGGAAATCCAAGTCCCCTGGCTTTGCAAGCTGAAGAGGAAGAAAAGCTAGATGATAATGCGATGGATGAAATCGTGACAAATGTCCGTATTGATGATCCAGTTCGTATGTACCTTAAAGAAATCGGACGTTATCCTTTGATTTCGCTTGAAGAAGAAACAAAACTTGCAGAAGCTATCGTTGCGGGTGGAGATGAAGCAGAGTTCGCTAAACAAATGCTTGCAGAGGCCAACTTGCGTTTGGTTGTTTCGATTGCGAAACGTTATTCTGGACGTGGTATGCAATTCTTGGATCTGATCCAAGAAGGAAATATGGGTCTAATGAAGGCTGTGGACAAATTTGACCATACTAAAGGTTTCAAATTCTCAACTTATGCGACATGGTGGATTCGTCAAGCTATTACACGTGCCATTGCTGATCAGGCGCGTACGATTCGTATACCTGTCCACATGGTTGAAACCATCAACAAGTTAATCCGTGTGCAGCGTAATCTTTTACAAGAGCTGGGACGCGATCCATTACCAGAGGAAATCGGTAAAGAATTACACATGACCCCTGATAAGGTTCGTGAAGTCTTGAAGATTGCGCAAGAGCCTGTATCATTGGAAACACCTATCGGTGAAGAAGACGATTCACACCTAGGAGATTTCATTGAAGACGATGTGATTGAAAGTCCAGTGGATTATACGAACCGCATCTTGCTTCGCGAACAACTTGATGAGGTTATGGATACCTTGACGGATCGTGAAGAAAACGTATTGCGTATGCGTTTTGGACTCGATGATGGACGTATGCACACACTTGAAGATGTTGGCAAACAATTTAAAGTGACACGTGAACGCATCCGTCAAATTGAAGCGAAAGCAATTAAAAAATTACGTCACCCACGTCGCAGCAAACCATTGCGTGACTTTATGTAGTTCTACAGAAACACTCTCGGAAAGAAACCGAGGGTGTTTTAACTCACGATATATGGCATCTTTATTTGGAGACTTCAGCCATTTCAAAAGTTAAAACAATTACTTTTAATCGGACAAAACATTTGATAAATTTTCTAGAAGTGATATAATAAAAATACTAAAGGTCAAAAAAGGTCAGACTAAAAGGTGAGAAGTCAGACATGATTCTTAAATTAATGAAAAGCAAAGAAATAGAAAAGATATTATCACAAAGGAGAAAGATATGCTCTGCCAAAACTGTAAGATAAATGAAGCAACCATTCACCTTTACACCAATGTGAATGGGCAGCGTAAGCAAGTTGATTTATGTCAAAACTGTTATCAGATTATGAAATCAGGTGGTCAGGAAAGCCTATTTGCTGGGGCTACGAATATTTCTAATAATGATGATCCTTTCAATCCATTTCCAGATATTTTTCAAGCGCTACATGGTAATGATCAAGGACGTTCAATGACGCCACCTACTCAGACAGGTCGGCGTGGTCCTGGTGGCCCGCAAAATCCTCGTGGAGGGCAAGCGCCTAAAGGACTTTTAGAGGAATTTGGTGTTAATATTACTGATGCTGCACGTCGTGGGGAAATCGATCCAGTTATCGGCCGCAACTCAGAAATCACACGTGTTATTGAAATTTTGAATCGCCGGACAAAAAATAACCCGGTACTCATTGGTGAACCAGGTGTTGGTAAAACCGCAGTTGTTGAAGGACTTGCTCAGAAAATTGTTGATGGTGATGTGCCACAAAAATTGCAAAATAAAGAAGTTATCCGTCTTGACGTTGTAAGTTTGGTTCAAGGGACAGGTGTGCGTGGACAATTTGAAGAACGTATGCAAAAATTGATGGATGAGATCCGTAAACGTGATGATGTCATTCTCTTTATCGATGAAATTCATGAAATTGTTGGTGCAGGATCTGCAGGAGAAGGAAATATGGATGCTGGAAATATCCTTAAACCTGCTCTAGCACGCGGTGAGCTTCAACTTGTTGGTGCAACTACACTGAATGAATACAGAATTATAGAAAAAGATGCAGCGCTTGAACGTCGTATGCAGCCTGTCAGGGTTGATGAGCCATCTGTAGATGAAACGATCACCATTTTGCGTGGTATTCAAAAACGTTATGAAGATTATCACCATGTGAAATATTCAGATGAGGCTATCTTAGCTGCTGTAAATCTGTCCAATCGTTATATTCAAGACCGTTTCTTACCAGATAAAGCGATTGATTTGCTTGATGAGGCGGGATCTAAAAAGAACCTCACACTCAAATTTGTAGACGCAGAAGATATAAAGAAACGTATTGAGCAAGCAGAAGTACAGAAAAAAGAAGCGATGAAACGCGAAGATTTTGAAAAAGCTGCACATTTTCGGGATCAAATCGCAAAATTACGCGAATTGCAAAATCATGAGGTTTCGGATACAGAAATGCCCAATATCACAGAAAAAGATATTGAAGCAATCGTTGAAGAGAAAACACATATTCCAGTTGGTGATTTGAAAGAAAAAGAACAAACACAGCTGATTAATTTAGCAGAGGATTTAAAAGCTCATGTTATTGGTCAAGATGAAGCTATTGATAAAATCTCTAAAGCCGTTCGCCGCTCACGTGTTGGACTCGGCAAACCCAATCGTCCGATTGGTTCGTTCCTCTTTGTTGGACCGACTGGTGTAGGTAAGACCGAGCTTGCCAAACAACTGGCTTATGAACTATTTGGATCAACGGACAGTATGATTCGCTTTGACATGTCGGAATACATGGAAAAACATAGTGTGGCTAAGTTGATTGGTGCTCCTCCAGGATATGTAGGTTATGAAGAAGCAGGGCAGTTAACGGAACGCGTACGTCGTAACCCATACAGCTTAATCTTATTGGATGAGATTGAGAAAGCTCACCCGGATGTGATGCATATGTTCCTGCAAATTCTCGATGACGGGCGTTTGACAGATGCGCAAGGACGTACAGTTTCCTTCAAAGATGCCATCATCATTATGACATCAAATGCTGGGACAGGTAAGGTCGAAGCAAGCGTTGGTTTTGGCGCTGCGCGTGAAGGGCGTACGAATTCGGTACTTGGAGAATTAGGTAATTTCTTTAGTCCAGAATTCATGAACCGTTTTGATGCCATCATCGAATTCTCGGCATTGAGCAAGGAAAATCTGCTTAAGATTGTGGATTTGATGTTGGATGAAGTCAATGCTCAAATCGCCCAAAATGACATCCATCTAGATGTCACACAAGCCGTTAAAGAAAAGCTTGTTGACCTGGGCTACGATCCGAAAATGGGAGCACGTCCATTGCGTCGTACCATCCAAGATAATATCGAGGATGCCATTGCTGATTTTTACATTGAGCATCCTGAGTATAAAGAATTACTTGCAGACTTGGTTGATGATAAGATTGTTATTGTGAATAAGCCTGAAGAAGTAAGGAAAGAAGAGACTGAGACTTTAGAAGAGCCGGATGAAGAATAATTACTTCAGTAAATTTCTGGAAAGATAAAGAAATAAAGGTTTTTCAACCTTTATTTCTTTTTTTGTGTGTGAATATTATGTTTGTTTTTCGTATTAATACTTATGGAAAGGAATTTATCATAATGAAATGAATTGTTCAGAAAGGCGGAATATGTTAAATAAGAATTAAAAAAATAGTATTGGTATTTACACTTATCTTACTGCTATTTTCAGGCGTTTCTCCCATTTTTTCTATAAAGGTTGGAGCAGGAAGTTACGCAGCTGTAGAGGAAAATAATGAAGCCCTATTTCTAGGTTATGAAACAGAAAAGCTGAAAGAATTTCATCAACAGGTCAATGAAGTAATGATTACAAATCAAGAAGGCAACCAGGAAACAGCAACGATTTCAGATGTAGATTTAGTACGAATATTGGAAAAGTCAGGTTATGCGGTTTCACCTGAGATTAAAAGGATAATGTTTCAGAGAGGGGCTGGAGTGACCAAAATAGTATGGTATGGCAATCGTAGAAATGGAAATTATAATCTTTATCTTTCAAGGAGTATGTTGCAAGCTATAAAATATGCACAGTCAGGTATAAATGTCCTCTCGACAGCTATGTCTGCTTTTTCTGGTAATTTATTTATGTTTACACGTGGTACGATAAGAGCGACTGTAAATATGATTAGGACAAATGCGATTATTCATGGAAAAGTTTTTTATTCCCGTGCATGGATTCCTAGAGGCTCTGGAAGTCGGTAACCATGCTCTGGAGAATTTTAAACGAAGAAGATATAGCTCGGAAATATGACCAAGAAACGTCTTCAAAATACACAGCCTTTAATCAAGTCAATAATTATTTTATTGGAGCAATTAGTGGATTTGTGATAATAATCGCTCTCCCCCCATATATTTTCCTTTTTTACCCCGTTTACCTCATAATAACAATTATCCTTAATGTTCAGGACTATAGGATAAGGAAAAGACAGCTTGAAAAATTGTTAAACAAAAAAGAATAAGCATTTATGGCTTATTCTTTTTGCTTGGGTAAATTATTGAATAATCAAGAGTCCATCTTTAACAGCCCAAGGTTCTTTTTCATTGATGTGATCGTAGAACATGATACCGTTTGTATGATCAATTTCATGTTGTACGCACATTGAAGGGAAGCCTTTCAGACGTATTTTATGTTTTTCATTGTTTTTATCGTAGTACTCTACTGTTACACGCGCGTGGCGGATAACTAAACCAGGTACTTCACGATCCACAGAAAGACAGCCTTCGCCAGACTCAATAGCTGCATCTTGAACAGAGTGACTGACTATCTTAGCATTATACATGATTTCGGACATTTTATAAGCTTCTTTTGGGGCTACTTCATTGCCATTTTCATCAATCTCAAGATCATTAGGGATAAGAACAGCAATGATTTTTTTAGCAATATCAAGTTGATTAGCCGCAAGTCCAACACCAGGGCGGAGCTGCATTTTTTCAGCCATTACTGGATTTTGCGAATTACGGAGAAATTCCATCATTTTTTCGCCTAGAAGGATATCTTCATCAGACAAGGGTAAGCTCACTTCATCAGCAACAGTGCAGAGGGTTTCATTTCCTTCACGAACGATATCATCCATATTAATCAGATGACTTGCTTTGATCAAATTTTCTTGTACAGACATATTTTTACTTCCTTGATCTATTATTACTATCAGTTAATTATAGCATAAATTTTCAGTCAAAAATGTTAAAATTGATTAAAGAGAAGGTTTATAAGGGAGCAGAAATGAAAACTTATAGAAAAAATACAGCAGCAATCATCCTGAATGCAGAAAATGAAATTTTACTCTTCCAACGTGCCGATTTACCCCAAGTTTGGGGCTTTCCACAAGGGGGAATCGAGAAGGGGGAAAGTGCAGAGCAGGCCATAGTGAGAGAGCTTGAGGAAGAAATTGGAACACATGCGTTTGACATTGTCGGAAAATATCCAGAATATTTACGTTATGATTTTCCGGAGGGGATGACTTTTCCTGACTGGAGCTATGATGGACAAGAACAGCAGTATTTTCTTATTCGACTTCATCCAGAAGCTTTGATTAACGTAAAGACAGAACACCCCGAATTTATCAGCTATAAGCCGGTGTGCTTTGCTGCTATTGATTTTAATGTATTTAGTTTCAAAGCAGATGTATATCGAAAGGTACTCACTTATTTTAAGAAAGAATTTAAGGAAATAAAATGATAGAACGTATAACAGATAATAAATTTGACCTGATCAGTAAATATGAACCAGCCGGGGACCAAGGGGAAGCCATTGAGGCACTTGTAGAAAATATTGAAAATGGTGAAAAGGCACAAATTTTGCGAGGAGCCACTGGTACAGGAAAGACCTACACCATGAGTCAAGTTATTGCGCGTACAAATAAGCCAACATTAGTCATAGCCCATAACAAAACTTTGGCGGGACAGCTTTACAGTGAATTTAAAGAATTTTTCCCTAACAATGCTGTTGAATATTTTGTCAGTTACTATGATTATTACCAGCCAGAAGCTTATGTGCCTTCTTCAGATACTTATATCGAAAAAGACAGTTCAGTAAACGATGAGATTGATAAACTTCGTCACAGTGCAACAAGTTCGCTTCTAGAGCGCAATGATGTTATTGTTGTTGCTTCGGTATCCTGTATTTATGGTTTAGGATCACCTAAGGAATATCGAGACAGCGTTGTGAGTTTGCGTCCCGGGCTTGAAATTTCTCGGGACAAACTGTTGAATGATTTGGTAGGTATTCAGTTTGAGCGCAATGATATTGACTTTCAACGTGGTCGTTTTCGTGTGCGTGGTGATGTCGTGGAAGTTTTCCCAGCCTCCCGAGATGAACATGCCTTTCGTGTGGAATTTTTTGGAGACGAAATTGATCGTATTCGCGAAATTGAAGCTTTGACAGGGCAGGTTTTAGGAGAAGTAGATCATCTCGCAATATTCCCAGCAACTCACTTCATGACCAATGATGAGCGTATGGAGGAGTCTATTGCCAAGATTGAAGCAGAGCTTCAACAGCAATTAAAAGTCTTCCGCAGTGAAGGGAAACTCCTAGAAGCTCAGCGTTTGGAGCAGAGAACCAACTATGATATTGAAATGCTGCGTGAGATGGGCTATTGTAATGGTGTCGAAAACTATTCCCGTCATATGGACGGCCGTACAGAAGGAGAGCCACCTTTCACTTTACTTGATTTCTTCCCCGATGATTTTATGATTATGATTGACGAAAGTCACATGACGATGGGACAGATTAAAGGGATGTACAATGGTGACCGGGCACGTAAAGACATGTTGGTCAACTATGGCTTCCGCTTGCCTTCAGCCTTGGATAACCGTCCGCTTCGTCGGGAAGAGTTTGAAAGTCATGTACACCAGATTGTCTATGTTTCTGCCACACCTGGTGACTATGAAATGGAACAAACAGAGACGATTGTCGAGCAAATTATTCGTCCTACAGGTCTCCTTGACCCTATCGTGGAAGTTCGGCCAATGATGGGGCAAATTGATGATCTCTTAGGGGAAATCAATGCGCGTGTTGAAAAAGATGAACGTGTCTTTGTAACCACCTTGACGAAAAAGATGGCCGAAGATTTAACTTCCTATTTCAAAGAAATGGGTGTAAAAGTCAAGTACATGCACAGTGATATCAAAACTTTGGAGCGAACAGAAATTATTCGTGACTTGAGATTGGGTGTTTTTGATGTCTTAGTCGGTATTAATCTTTTACGTGAAGGAATTGACGTTCCAGAAGTTTCTCTGGTTGCTATTTTGGATGCGGATAAAGAAGGTTTCTTGCGTAATGAACGTGGCTTGATTCAAACCATCGGACGGGCCGCCCGCAACGCTAATGGCCGTGTCATCATGTATGGGGATAATATTACTCAGTCCATGCAGCGTGCCATGGATGAAACGAGCCGTCGTCGTGAAATTCAAATGGCATACAATGAGAAACACGGTATTGTGCCGCAAACCATTAAGAAAGAAATCCGTGACTTGATCTCAATTACGAAACGTACAGAAAGTGGAGAAGTTGAAGAAGTTTCGGCTGAAGCAATGACGAAAAAAGAGCGTAAAGCATTACTTAAAAAGCTGGAGAAAGAAATGGCCGAAGCTGCTGGTGCGCTTGACTTTGAGTCAGCCGCTCAGTTACGTGACATGATTTTGGAAATCAAGGCTTTAGATTAAAACAAAAAAGAGCAGCTGCTCTTTTTTATTATTTTTCTTGCTCAGCGGCTTCGTCCACGATGAAGGTAAACTCACAGGTTGTTACTTTCTTGCCATCAACATAAGCAGCAGCGTCGGCTTTACCGACTTTTCCACGGAATTTAGTAATTTCAAATTCGAGTTTCATGACATCACCAGGGACAACTTTTTGACGGAATTTGGCTTTGTCAATCCCGCCAATATAGGCCATTTTACCTTGAAATTCCTCTTTTTTAAGAATCAAGATAGAACCGGCTTGGGCTAAACTTTCCAAAATCAAAACACCAGGGAAAGTTGGATTACCTGGAAAATGTCCATTGAAAACTTCTTCGTTAATTGTCACATTTTTTGTCGCTAGAATCTTGTTTTCTGAAATTTCGTCAACATAATCGATAAACATAATAGGATAGCGATTGGGAATAACTTCCATAACCTCTGTCGCTGTCATAGCATACTTTGAATCTGTCATATTTAGTACCTCATATTTTATTTGCACCCTCTTATTATATCACTATTTTTATTGTTTTATATATAAAAACATTAGGAGGTGATATTGTCAAGTATTTTCTATTGTTGCAAGTGATTTTAAATAGCTTATAGAATGAATCATATGTAAAAAAGAGCTAAAATAGCTCTAGTTTTAATCAATATATTCAGTTACAGTAATATTTCTCTCTATCCTAACATTACGATACGCCGCATCTATCCTGTTCTAAGATAAGTAATGGATGGTGTTAAAGAATAAACAGGAGGAAATTAAATTATTTTTTTGCTGATTTTATGGCAGATACAAAACGTTCCGCAATTTCTTGAGGGCGCGTGATAGCTCCGCCGACAACTTGTGCTAAGACGCCCATTTCCTGAATTTCTTTAGCCTGTTCAGGATTATGAATACCACCTTCAGCGATAACAGGAAGTCCTTCGTGGAGCAAAGATGAAATGAGTTCAATGTCGGGTTTAGGCCGATTTTTAGTAGCTTCTGTGTAGCCAGACAGCGTTGTGCCTATAAAGTCACAGCCAGCTTCATAAGCTGCTTTTCCAGCTTCAAGAGTATCAATGTCAGCCATAAGAAGTTGATTAGGGTATTTTTTCTTTACTTGTTTAACGAATTCTTGCATGCTTAAACCATCATGACGCTCTCTTAATGTGCAGTCTAAAGCAATCACTGCAATATTAAGCTCAGCCAGCTCATCAACTTCGCGCATTGTGGCTGTAATATAAGGCTTCTGTGGTGGATAATCGCGTTTTATCAAGCCAATGATAGGAACATCCACAACTTCTCTTATTTCCTCAATATCTTGTACTGAATTTGCACGAATACCTACAGCACCAGCATTTTGAACACCAAGGGCAATCAAGGGCATGATACCACCATCTACACGATAAAGAGGCTCACCAGGTAAAGCTTGGCAAGAAACGATGAGACCACCATGTACTTTATTTATAAATTCTTGCTTATTCATATATCCTCACTTTCATTATGAGTTTATTGTATCACCAATTTTATGATAATTAAAATATTTTTTAATGAGTAAGAAAGAAACTTGACAATTGGATATTTTTGCTTTACAATGTTTTATGTAGTAAGTATTTTTATACATTAAACTATTTGCTTATAT
>NZ_DKXK01000085.1:0-60154 GCF_002492185.1 Lactococcus sp. UBA7128 | reverse complement strand
GCAGGCAGAAATAGCTAATATGAGCGAAGGAACAAGGACAGAACTGGATAGGATTGTCCAAGCTACAGGCATGACTATATCAGAAGTAATTGCCTTGTATGCTAATGCTCAAAAAGCAAATGCTTTGAAAGCTGGAGACTCCATTAAGAATGTTTGGGATTTTATTGTTGGAGAATTTGCAAAAATTTCCCATGATAAAACAATTTCGGATAGCGATATATTAGAAATCATATCTGTTGATTATGAGTATGCTGGTACGAGTTTTACAACTCAATATGTTGTGAACAAAACAACTAATAATTTAGTTAAAATAATTAATGGTAATGGAAACATGTCTGGATTATTTCAATATTTAGGGAGTAATGAGGGGGCTAATATAGGGATTGATATGATTCCTAAGAAAGATAGTGAAATAAAATATCATGGCACCAATACTGCTACAGGAGTATTGAGCAATATTTCCGAGGCTCTGAATATGGCTAAATCAATAAATTCTACCACTGTGGAGTTAACAGGTAAAGAATATTTGGATAAAGAAGCCAAAGAAAAAGAAAAGAAACGTGATGAAGAAGTAATAAAGGCGCAACAAAAGATATCAGAAGGGAACCCAGCTTATTCGGGGTATTAGGGAAACATGCTAACAGACAGACAAAATAAATTTTTGATAAGAATCAGCAAATTATCTGAGGATACAATGGAGATTTCTAAGAAGGAAAGAAAGTATTTACTGAGATGCAAAAAAAATATTTTAAGTGCTAATATGAAATTTTCAGATTGTATCAACTCGCTAAACTTATCATTGAGCGCGCTAGATAAATTAACTCCAAAAGTACAAAAATTGAGTGAAGAGTTAATTGAAGTTTACGGTCAACCAGACTATAGAGAACTGTCAAATATTGGAAAAAAAGTATCTTATAAATTGATAGGTTTTCGATGAGTCTAGATAAAAAACATATCATCTCATTATCAATAAAACATATACTGAATCACAACTCATTTGTTCTAAAAGAAAGAGTAGAAAATGAAAAATATCATACAAGAGGAAGACAGCTTAACCGTTAAAGGAAATGCAAAGGGCTCTGTACTGACAGCCTTTGCCATAATCTGTTTGATTGTTCTTCCTTACATGTATACTACACTATTGGAGGAACTCTGGTATTAAGTTTAACCATTGTTTTAGCAGTAATATTGTTGCTTTTAAGTGGTCTCAAGATGATCAAAGACAGAAAAAAACTTTACTTGAAACTGGATAAGAAAACACTCATTGTTTATCCTTATGGAAGTGAAAAACAAAGCTATATAGTCCCTGTAGAACGCATCCTCTATCTCACCACAAAGGACTTTCGCAAGAGTACGAACAATTCAATCTTTACTCTTGTCTTGACCGCTGAAAATAAACCAGAAGTTCAATGGATTAACGAAGATTGGGTACAAACTCTGAATAAACATGAAATCAAGTTGGATTATCTCCCTGTAAAAAAGAAGGATTTTCCTCAGTTTGTTGAAATTCTAGAAAAAAGTTACGCACTCTCTTATAGGAAAAATGGATAAAAATTTCCCTGACAATTTCAAAAAAATTTGAACACACTGGAAGGCGAAGATGAAAGGAAAAAACGAGTGGCTGGCAGCTATGGAACGGATATCTCTTCCCTATTCCTATATCAACGATGCAGCCCTTAGGAAGTTAAAAAATGGTTCATAAAAAAATAAATTCAGTATTTAAGCGCATAGAAATCATGAGTTTGGTCCTGTTTTCAGTTGCGCTCTTGCTCTTGACTGGACTTTTCGTTTTCATGACGGTCACAAGAGAGGAGAAGCAGGAAAACCTGGCTAAACCCACCATTGCTTTGGTCAATGAAGACGAGTCAGGCAGTTTTAACAAGAGGGCTTATACTTTTGGCAAGGACTTTGTCAACCGGGTGTCACGCGATACAGCCTACAACTGGCAGGTGGTGTCACGCTCGGTAGCTGACCGAGCTTATAGTGAACATTCGGTAGATGCAGTAATCTATATCCCACAGTCCTTTTCAAAGAATATACTGACCTTGCAAGCCATGACACCAACGAAGGCGCGGATGGATTATAAGGTACAGACCGATCATTCTGCCCTCAATAGACAGACCTTGCAAAATAAAGTTTCTGAGGTTTTAGGGGATTTCAATCGCTCCATTGTCAAGATGTACTATGCCTCAGTAGCCGGAAATATTGCTGAGGCTCAGAATAATATGAATGGTGTGGTGGATCATCAAACACAAATCTTGGGCGTCTTGTCTGGAACAATACTGCCTGATTTCACGCAAACTCACCAAGGTTATGACTCGGTTTTGAGCTTTTCTAACATGCTCCAAGGTCAGAACTCCTCATGGATAAGTAGTCAAAATGCCTTTACAGAGTCAACGAAAGCCGGTCTAAAAGCGACATCTGAGGCCTTAAGCAGGCAAGAAAAACCTCTGGCTGATTATTTTGAAAGCCAAAAAGAGATTCTGTATACCAATATCTACAATGGCAATCAAGCTTTGACTCATCAAGGTGCGCAGGATAAGAAGTTTTATGATGATAACTTTGACAGTTATATCTATCAATTATCTAAGGGAGACACCGCCACTTGGCGGGGATTCGCCGGTCTATCTTCTGTGGATGGTAATGGGGATTTGGATCAGTTTAACCACCGTGAATCAGAGTACAAAGACTTGGCAGACAAGTATAATAAGGCCATCGCAGTGACCAAAGCCGACTTTGAAACACAACTTCAAAACATGGGCGCTTCAAGAACGGAACTATTGACACTTGAAAGTAAGTTACTCCAAGAATACTTTGCCCTCCACCAAGACATCAGTCTTGAAAATTTTGATTTACCTCATAATAGCTTTAAAAAATCAGACAGCAAATTAGCCTTGGCGAAGAAAATTGGTGAAACTTTTGACCATAATGACATTTTGAAAGATGGACCAATAAAGGATTATCAAGATAAAATTCTCTCGCTCTTGCGGCACCTTCCTCATAACCAAGAAGCAGTCACGTCTCTTTTTGACCACTTGGAGAAAAATACTGATTTTGATCGACAGGGTTACGACAATAAGCTCAAGCTTATCGCAGAATATAGCCAAGCCCTTAATCATGATGAAAATCAAGAAAATAACATTGGAGAGACTCCTGATTTAGACCTTATATTTCCCGAAGAAGTGACCCAACAAACCGTGAAGAAAACACTTCGTATCAAAGTTCCTGCGGATGCCGTTTACACAGTAAAGGCAGAGTTAAATGGCCAACCACTTGTTCCAAACGAGGGCTTCCCTACTTTTAGTCCAAAACCGCTTTATACCAGTTTTAAGGCTGAGCAAGCTTCTGGGCATAAAGGGAGCTATCATATTTACAACAAGCAGGACTATAAGGGAGAAGAACCACAGATTACAGCTCCTGAAGTCGATACGAATCCTCCAATGATACCTCAACCCCGTGCCTCTGTCACATTGCCTGCGGATATTACTAAACCTGCTATTCCCGCTCTCGATACTGTTGTCAGCTTTGAATACAGCATTGACTTAGGAAAATCTGAAGAAGCATACTTTGATTTTATTGTGACAAATGATGAGGAAGAAAACAAAGTTGTTTTTGAGCAGTCAGAGCATCTGATATTAATGCCTCGTGATGTGACACAGGAGTACATCGGTTCAAAAGGATTTGGACCTATATCCAACTACCTCAGTAAGCTGGATACGATAAGTCAGCTTTTGCTTTTCCTTTATGGGCGACCGGATGAAGAGCTTGAAGAGTATGCCAAAAATCCACCGGCAAACTTTTTTGAAGAAGACACGTCAGTTTATAAGTCTTATGGCGCAATCTATCCCGCACTTATCCTCGATTATCTGGATGAAAGTGGAGAGGAAGTGGGTAATTATTATGATGTGGGCAGAAATAATATCACAAGTATCATCACTCAAATCAAAGCCATATCAGCCGTCATGTACAACATTCAAAAAGACCATGAACGCTTGAATCAGGTTAATGTACCCGTAGATTATTTCAGTCAAAGCAAGGAGGAATTAAATAATTGGTACAGTCAAGCCATGACGCTTATTGATGGTTCAACGGACATCTGGCAAGCCAAGCAATCAGACCTTGTTCAGCTCAAAGCCGAAAAATGGGCAGGTCAAGCGCAAGGAAAGGCAGAACTTTATGGCGATGAAGCGGCCAATGCAAACCTGTATGCATCAATTTCTCGTCTGATTAAAAGTTCGAGTGAGACAGCGGATAAAACTTTTGAAAGTGCGCAGACTATTAAGGATAACAAGCAAGACTTTGAGGACCTGATGGCGCAAGTAGACAAGACCAAACACGATGCGGAGAAGACTATGGCTGATACAGATCAGACCATTAAAGTTGGGTCCGGTGCGCTTGCCTCAAGCCAAGCTTATAAGGAGCAGTTTGGGACTGTGTTCAAGAACACACGTACCGAAGGCAATGATAAAGAAGGGATATTTGACTTCTTTGCACAACCTATCCAAGCTGAGGATACTACACCACAAGTCTCTGCCATGACTGTAAGTTACTTTGACTGGCGCTGGGTCATAGTTTTTGGGGCTGGTTTGATATTTGGATTGATAAGTATGCTTGTATTCAATTTGAGGCGTAGAAAAAAAGAAGGATAATAGAGTTTAGGTGTTCTTCAGATAGAAGCTGATGGTTATAGGTAGACCGCGACTGCTATCGAGAGTATGTGGCATATCTAGACTCCTGACAAAGAACTCTAATCAGAGCAAGTACTCATTGATTTTATTTACAGATATTGTGAGATGATTTTAGAAAATTGATTATATCAGAAACAGCACAAAACGTGAAAGTTATCAGGCTAGTGTATTGAAAAGAGTTCCTCTTTTTTCGCGGTTAATGGCGGACAGAAGGTGGGAACATTGATTATCTTTTGGCTTATAGTCAGCAGCTTCATTAGGCTTATGAGGTCTATCAAAGCGCTTTGGACACCTTTCAAACAAGTCTGTTTCTGACTTTTTTCAAGTTATTAAAAGCATGCCTGAAAGTTTGTCTGAGGACTTCAAAAAGAGCTGTCGCTATCTGCTTAAACATGAGCAGATTATTTCACGAGGTCTCCCCCTATTCCAACAGCTCACTTGAAGCTAAGAACAATTTTTGTAAACTCACTAAGCGCATTGCCTTTGGCTTTGGGCTTTTTGACCACCTCAGAAAATGCAACTAAAAAAAGCTAGAGCTGGTATTTTTGTTTGAAGGGTATCTTATTCAATGGCATATCGAAACATTCGATTATTCAAGAGAATTTTTTAAAGCTTTAATCTCCACCATAAGAATTTTAGCGGTATCGAATGCTTCACTGAATTCAAAAATTTTCTGGCATTGTTGCATTTTTTCTAAAGCAGCAGTTTTATCACCAAATGCAAACTCAAAATGAGCTTTTTGATAGATAAATCGAATTTTTTCGTACAAATCGTACTCAGAGATGCCACTATTTTCCAAATGGGTAATTAGGCCAAGTGCAAGATTTTCTTGCTTTTGGCTGATAAACAAATCAAGTATGTTTAAGCTGGCTTTGTATGTCATTTTACACACTGATGGGTTATTTAATCCTCTTTGCTTAGGGTCTATCATTTTATAAGTGAGTTGAGAAAGGGTACCTAAATCTAATGCTTTCCCACTATGTCCAAGCAGACGTATTTCAAGCTCTCCCCATTCCTTAGTATTTGAAAGATGATTTTTTATAAATTGAATATCATTTTTTGAAACATCATAATCTTCATCAATTAAACTGAGTAATGCTTCAACGCTTATTTTTTCAAGCAAAAGATTTTTCTTATTGGGAATGTTCTCGCTGATTTTTTTATTATATTGGTCAATTAAATTTTTAAGTTGAACAGGATTTTGTGACAGAAAGGCCTCTTGTTTAGTGGAAAGATAATCCTTATTTTCCCGTACTGTAAGGTGATACACATATTGAAATTCAGATAAGGAGACAAAAATATTATCAAGCAAGGCTAGAAAAATATCTGTTGTCACCATGCTTTTGTTAAGCTCGAAGTTAGAAAGTTGAGTGATAGAAAGTGTGTTAGAGGCTGCTTCTTTTTGAGTGAAGCCTTTTGCAATTCTGAAATCATGATAAATTTTTCCAAGAGGTGAATTTTTAGGCATTGGCGCTCCTTTGTTTCAACTATATTTGAAGTGAGATAATCTCTTAATCATTGCACGGAAGCCACATATAGCAGAATTTCATAAGACTTTACTGTAAAAAATAAATGCAAATATATTTTAGAAAATAGCTAAGGTTCAAGAAATCGCATATGTAGAATGAATTGTATAATATAATTATAGCAAAATAAAAAAATTCAGATAATAGAGGAGGTAATTATGATGATTATATACATTTTGCGTTAGTGGTCTGCATTTTCTGGTTGATTGATGTTATCAAATCAGTGAAATTTAGCGAAAGGTAGTGTTCCAATGTATTAAAAAGCTGAATTGCTGTTATAAATGCCCCATTAGGGCTAGAAATAGAGAATGAGTATGAATAAAATTTTAAAAAAAGTAACTATTAGTTCCGTTGTGTCTCTCGCACTATTTTCAGCAACTGCAGCGATTTATGCCATGGGCAATTTTCGTCTTTTCTATTAATCTGGCTTATGAATAAAAACATACAAACTTATATTTATAGTTGTCTAGTTTTTCTTGGGGCTAGCTTCCTGATATTCATCTCAAAGCCTGTCAATTTCAAAGATTTTGATAGCCTTTTAGGTCTCCTTACAGTGATTCAGGTAAGTTTTATTTTGAGTAGTATTGGTATATTCCTTTTTCAAAACATTGCATTTATGAAAAAAGAAGAAGAGATTAATTTTTACAAAAAGAGGCTACCAAAACTTCAAATTATCTCCTACTTGATTGCTTTGATATTTTTCGCTATCGCTTCATCCGTGAATTTCATAGTAGTAGTGTCTGCTGTATTATTAATACTGGTTAATTGTGCACTTTTGTTTTATCTTACCAGTGTTCGCATGATAAAGCTTATGAATATAAAGAGACAGCTGCACCACTATTTTTCTGGTAGTATTTTGGCAATATCTTTTGTTTTACTTACGATTATCTTTAATCCACTGACGATAACATTTTTTGTAGCAATGCTCTTAAGTCAGACGGTTTGGAATTGCAAGATAATTATAGCTCATAATTCTAAGAGAATTAAACGAAAATAGCCGAATAGAACGTTAAGAACAGGAAATAATAAAATGAATAAAAAATTTCTATAGAAGCTGGAGGTGAACAACAGGCTTTCTCGCTTTCTTTAGCAGATGTTATAAGTTTATCAGGTGATGATCGTGCTTTTCCTGATGTTGCAAGTCGTGCACCTTCAAACAATCACTCATGGTGGCTCCGTACTCCTGGAGGTCCTAGAACAGGTTGGAATTCACGTCATGGTTAATATGGACACGTTGCAGGAGTTTTGTTTGGTACTGGAATGGCAAATTCTGTCTCCGCTTATAGAGGTATCCGCCCGTCCTCATCATCCACCAGTAAAACTCTGATGAAAAGCAAGATAAAAACTCAGTATAGATAATTTTAAAAACAAGAAAACACAGATTTTTATAATAAGCTGTGTTTTCATTTTATAAGTTGTATTCATCCGCCATTGGGTAAACTTGGGGGAAATGCGGGCGTTTTTACCTAACCTTATCTTCCACGGTCATTGATTATACTATAATAATTGAGGCGCACCTAACCAATGCAGAGATGCCTAAGGGAGGGGGTGAGAAAATGCTTCTGCAAATCTTCGGAACAATTATAGTGGTGGGTGTAGTCCGTGAGCTGTTCAAGGACTGGTTGAGAAAACGGTCGAACAAGCGCCACTAATTCCATGTTTCAAGCCGTCATACTTACTCAATCTGACGGTTTTTTCATATAAAAAATGAGCCACAGCTCCCTGTGACCCATAAATAGCTGTGAGAAACCACTCCCACAAATCTTCGTTAATTTCATTACAGCATAAGCGCCAAGTTTGTCAAATTATACAGTTGGAAGAAAACAAGAGTATTTGAGTGAGTATTAAGTCTATTTTGATAGAGATTTAATGCTTAATTTTTTCCGCACGATAAGAAAAACCAGCACTAATACAGCGTTGGTCTTGATTCCCCATTTGTTTTTATTTCTCAAAGCTAGAGAAAAAGGTAGAGTTTCAAGTGATTTTTAATGCAATATACTGAAATTCAAAATTTCAACAATCGCACTAAATCAATATTTTACAAGTCTATTGACCTGTAATCAACCCTTATTTAACTTCTTTAAAAATAACGTGTTTACGAAGTTTTGGAGAGTATTTTTTCAACTCCAAACGGTCTGGGTTGTTACGTTTGTTCTTTTGAGTAAGGTAAAGACGTTCACCAGATTCTTTGTGTTCAAGTGTAATATTTACGCGCATAACGGTTCCTTTCTGACTTTTTTACTGTTTTTATTTAGCGTCTCTTACTTGGCGGCCTTTGTAGTAGCCTTTAAGTGAAACACGGTGTGAGTGACGGTAGTCACCAGTAGTTTCGTCAAAAGTAACAGTTGGAGCTGTCATTTTGTAATGTGTACGACGTTTGTTTTTCTTAGATTTAGAAGTGCGACGTGCAGGTACTGCCATAGTTTGATTCCTCCGTAAATTTTTTCGTTTTGGATGCTCCCAAAAACGTACCTTACCATAATACACTAATCTTTTTCAAAAAGCAAGCTTTGTAAAGTATTTTTACTTGACATTTTCTTTCGTTAATAGTGTGGGAAAAATGAAGGGTGACAAATATGTTTGACAGTCATGAGGTTAGAATTATGGACCATTTTTTGCTAGTATATAGACAAGGATGTTGTAACTTATAGAATAAAAGCTCAGTTCTTCGGAATCAAAGTGCGACAAAGATTATTTTTCTATCCCGAGCAAATCAGTGTTCGATGAAAACTCTTCGGAGTCAAACAGGGCAAAGTTTCAGAAATTTATTTTATAAGGAGAAGACATGAAAAACTGGCAAAAACTTGTTTTAGTATTTTTCATAGCTGCTGTGTCTCTTTTGGCTCAGTTTGCTTTTAATGCACCTCAAATTGCGCGTTTTATTATCACTATCGCAGGGGGAATTTTGGCCTTGTCGATGTTTATTGAGATGATAAAGACCTTGCGTAAAGGGAACTATGGTGTGGACTTATTGGCGATTACGGCCATCATTGCGACACTTTTAGTTGGTGAGTATTGGGCTTCATTAATTATTATTCTCATGTTAGTTGGAGGTGAGACATTAGAGGACTATGCGGCTGGTCGAGCTAACCGAGAGCTCTCGGCCTTGCTGAAGAAAACACCTGAGATAGCCCATGTCGTGCGAGAGGGTAAAGTTATTGACATGGAATTGGATGATGTCGAGATTGGGGCACGTCTCTTGATTAAGCCGATGGAGGTGGTGCCTATTGATGGCTTGCTTTTATCAGAAGCTGCTCTTCTGGATGAATCCTCTATTACTGGTGAAGCTAAACCGATGGAACTTCAACAAGGGGATGAAGTTCTCTCAGGAGCAATCAATGGCAGTTCAAGCATTGAAATCCAGACAAGCGTAGCCGCGAGCGAATCACAATTTCAAAAAATTGTTGCCTTGGTTCGTGAAGCGGCGGAGACACCTGCTAATTTTGTGCGTTTAGCTGACCGATATGCTGTACCCTTTACGACCATGGCTTATGTCATTGCGGCTGTTGCTTACTTCGTTTCAGGGGATCCTGTGCGTATTGCGGAGGTTCTTGTTGTGGCCAGCCCCTGTCCACTTATTTTAGCTGCACCAATTGCGTTTGTATCAGGGATGAGCCGTTCATCAAAAAATGGTTTTCTTATTAAAAATGGAACAATCATTGAAAAGTTAGCGACTGCTAAAGCGATTTTCTTTGATAAGACTGGAACCATTACCGATGGTAAAATCGAGGTGGATGAAGTTGTACCTGTGGAAGGGGTTTCTCGTGAAGAATTACTTGAAATTGTCTACACTATAGAGAGATCTTCTAATCATATCTTAGCCAAAGCAGTATCAAGCTATGCAGAGTCACATGGTGTTCATGCGTTAGAGTTGGGAGATCTGAATGAAGTTGCGGGATTAGGTGTTACAGGACAAATAAAAAACCAGCTCATCAAAATTGGTCGGGCAAACTTCGTCGGAGCACCAGAGGGCTTAGACTTTGAAACGGCCTTTTATGTCTCGCGTGCGGGACAATATATCGGAGCAGTAACCTTTTCGGATAGTTTACGCAAAAATGCACCAGCAGTCATCAAGGACTTGCGTCAGGCTGGCTTTGACCATATTACCATGCTCACGGGTGACAATGCACGTGTAGCAAATAAAATCGCAGCACAGGTTGGAATTACTGAAGTCTATAGCAGTATGTTACCAGAAGAAAAGTTAGCAAAAATAGAGGCATCAAGTGTTCATCCAACTATTATGGTTGGTGATGGGGTGAACGATGCTCCAGCTTTGACGCTCTCTGATGTCGGCATCTCTATCGGTACAGGGAATAATACTGTGGCAAGTGAAGCAGCGGATATCGTGCTTTTGAAAAATGACTTATCTTCAGTAGTCAAGGCTGTTCATATTAGTCGCGATACCCTAAAAATTGCGAAGCAGTCTGTCTTGATTGGGATTACTATATGTGTCATCTTGATGCTTATTGCCGCAACAGGGCTTATACCAGCGATTATCGGTGCACTTTTTCAGGAGCTCATCGATGTGGTTTCGATTCTTTATGCTCTGAGAGCTTTGAAAGGATTTAAAAATAAATAATATAAAAAAATTGATCCTGTAATCACGAACCTTGTGCTTTTCAGAAATGACGCCACAAGTAGGGTAAACCATTTGCTTTGGTTGATAAGTAGCAGTAAAAACTTGTGCTTCATGCTTACCTATCAGCTTTGTAAAAGCTAAACGGAAATGATTTTCCTGCAGGAAAACTAAGTCTGAGGCTTTGAGGCCTAGCAAAAGTATGATAGAATCAGAATGAGTCATAGGAGTCCTAACTAAAATGTGTTGTGTCGTAACTACTATTTTAGCGGACTACTATGGCTTTTTTTGCGTAAAAAATGAGGCTGGGACAAAAGTCGAAATTTGACTGTTTTTGTCCAAAACTAAAAATTCAAAATCGCTCAACCACGACATTTTTAATGACCGTAATTGAGCGACTTTCCATTATTTTGGACTTTTGTCCCAGCCTCATAGAGTGTACAGAACCAGAAAAATCGTTATTTCTAACGCTTTTTCTTTTGCCCTTCAATCCATTTTTTTCGCTCATTGAGCGCCCATTCATATTTTCCTGTTGCATCCGGTTGAAAATAATCTGCTTTACGTAGCTTATCAGGAAGGTAATCCTGAGCTACCCAGTGTTCCGGAAAATTATGGGGATACTTGTATCCTTCACTTCTTCCCAAATCTTTAGCACCAGCGTAATGTCCATCTTGTAAATGTGGGGGGATAGGTAGGTTACCATATTTTCCTAAGTCTTCTATGGCAGTATCAAGAGCTACATAAGCAGCGTTGGACTTGGGAGAAAGCGCCAAATCAATAACGATATTTGCTAAAGGGATCCTTGCCTCGGGAAAACCTAATTTTTCTGCGGCCTGCAAGCCAAGCATAGTGTGTACCGCAGCATCAGGATTGGCTAGACCAATATCCTCATAGGCTATAACAGTTAAGCGACGTGCTAAACTTTGTAAATCTCCCCCTTCAATTAAACGGGCAGCATAGTGTAAACTTGCGTTTACATCAGAGCCGCGGATTGACTTTTGCAAAGCGCTGAGTAAATCATAGTGGACGTCTCCGTCTTTGTCAAAACTAAGCGCTTTACGCTGTAAAGAGTTTTCCATATCGTCTAAAGTAACGTGATGGTCTTCAGAGGATAAAACAGCCAACTCTAAAGCGTTGTAAACGGCGCGTAAATCTCCATTCGTTGCGTGGACGAGGAAATAGAGCGCATCGTCATCCAAAGTGACTTGGAAATCAAAGCCCCGTTTTTTATCTTCAAGGGCAAGGTTTACAGCATTCTGTAAATCATCACTTTCCAAAGGCTTTAGCTCAAAAATCTGAACGCGGCTTCGAATTGCGGGAACAACACTAAAGTAAGGATTTTCCGTGGTGGCACCAATAAGAATAATCTGTCCATTCTCAAGTAAAGGGAGGAGAAAATCTTGTTTGGGCTTGTCAAGACGGTGGATTTCATCAAGGAGCAGGACCAGTTGACCAGAAAATTCAGCTTCTGCTGCTATTTCCTGTAACTTTTTCTTACTGTCAGTTGTTGCATTAAAACTCCGAAAGGCGGTGTTCATTGTCCCTGCAATTGCTGAAGCAATTGAGGTTTTACCTATACCTGGTGGTCCGTAAAGAATCATTGAGGTAAGGAGTTTTGTTTCCACCATTCGGCGAATAATTTTTTTAGGACCCACAAGGTGGGACTGACCAATGATTTCGTCAATATTACGTGGGCGCATTCGTCGTGCTAGGTTTTGATGAGTCATAATAAATAGCTTCTCCTTAGGGATTAGAGATAATAAGCGTAAATCAAACTGTCAACGTAAGTTCCATCGATGTAAAATTCCTTTCTCAGCTGCCCTTCAAGTATAAAGCCAAGACGCTCGTAGAGATGTAAAGCTTCGGGATTGCTTGACATCGCATTGATTGTGATTTTTTCATAATTTTCGGCACGTGCCTCACGGATGAGGTACTGGATAAGTTGGGTTGCGATACCCTTTCCTCGAGCTTCCTGAATAGTCATGATACCAAAAGTGAGGACATGAGCACCAAACTCTGACTTGTGACGTGGGCCGTAATCCAAGACACCTAAAATTTTTCCGTTTTCTTCAGCAAGGAGATAACGCGTACCTTTTAAGATTTTTTTCATAATTTTTTCCGCTGAACTGTTAATAATAAGCGGTGTGGATTTTAAAGTCCAGTTTTGATTTTCAAGACGTGCCACGATAGCGAAATCATGGGGTTCAATAGGTCTGATTTTCATAAGGTTCTCTCTAGAGATAATTTTTATTTCTGGTATAATTATAACAGAAAAGTATTCCAAAGTTGTAAGAAACTCAGATAATTCCTAGGGAGTTGTTGTCTTCCATGCGCAGCTTTAGTCGCAGAGGGAGCAGCAAACTGCAACAGAAAAAGAGGTGAAAAATGGCGAAATATGGTTTTTTAGACATTTTAGATGAAGAGCTAAGCAAAAATTTTAGTTATGATTTTGAGATAAATTGGGACAAACGTAATTTTGCAGTAGAAGTCAGTTTTTTGTTAGAAGCTGCTAATCCAGAAGGTGTGGTTCTTTTGGATGCAGATGGTGTGGAGTCAGAAGAAAATGTTCTTTATGAAGACACCGTTATTTTTTATAATCCAAAAAAATCCAAGTTTTCAGAGGAAGATTACTTGGCAGGTATTGCTTATTCAGACAAAGGTTTGTCACGTGAATATATTGCTTACTTTGTTGAGTTTTTGCAAGAAACAGCAGATAAGGGACTTGATGCCCTGATGGATTTCTTAAGTTCAGAAGAAGAAGAGTTTATGCTTGAGTTCGAACAAGAAAAGTTTGAACAAGGCTTAGAGACTCTTGGAGAAACGACTTTCTTCAAGTATCCACGTTATTAATAGAAATTCAAGAGCAGAGGAAAGTAAAATGAACAATTGGAACAGCATCACCGTGAGTATCGTTCGAGCAGCAGAGGAGGCTATCAGTAATATTTTAGTTGAGGCAGGTTCAGCAGGTGTTGAAATCAAAGATAGCGCCGACTACCTTAATCACAAAGACCTTTTTGGTGAAATACTCCCGAAAGTAGAACAGTCAGAAATGATAGAAGTTACAGCTTACTACCCAGAAAGCTTGCCCATCACAGAGTTGAAGTCAGATATCGAACAAAAGATAAGTGCTCTAGCTGGAAGTTTTGATGTGACGAATGTGACAGTAAAAACAAATAATCTTGCGGAGCAAGACTGGGCGGATGCATGGAAAAAATATTTTGAACCAGCACGCATCACCCACGATTTGACGATTGTCCCAAGTTGGACAGATTATACACCTCAATCACCAGTAGAGAAGTTGATTCGTCTTGATCCAGGCATGGCTTTTGGTACGGGTACGCACCCTACAACAAAAATGAGTCTCTATGCCTTGGAGCAAATTATTCGAGGTGGGGAAACTGTATTGGACGTGGGTACAGGCTCTGGTGTACTGTCTGTTGCCAGTGCCTATCTGGGAGCGAATGATATTTATGCCTATGATATCGATGAGATTGCTGTTCGTGTGGCACGTGAAAATATCGCACTCAATCCCAGTACAGAGAGAATTTCTGTTTCGTCTAACAACCTATTGGAAGGGATTAATCACCAAGCAGATGTTATTGTGGCTAACATCTTAGCTGATATTCTCGTTTTGATGATCGAAGATGCTTTTCACTTAGTTAAAGACGAAGGTTATCTAATTATGAGCGGTATTATTGCGGACAAAGCAGATCAAGTTATCCAAACCGCGGAGAAGGCTGGGTTTTTCCTCGAGACACGTATGAGTCAAGGGGAGTGGAACTGTGTGATTTTCAAGAAAACAGAAAACCGTGAAGGAGTAATTGGCGGCTAAGTCATGGCAAATCAGTATTTTATATTTAAAAATCAGCCAGAAATAGGCACAGTATTCACTATCGAAAACAAAGCAGCTGCACATCATATTTTTACAGTTATGCGTGCCAATGCTGGGGAAAAGCTACAGCTCGTCTTTGAAGAAGGACGGGTGGGTTTGGCCGAGGTGGTTTCGAGTGGAGAAAAAACAGTTCGCCTTTTAGAAATCTGCGATATACAAACGGAACTCCCGATTCAAGTAACAGTGGCTGTGGGTTTTCCGAAGGGAGATAAACTAGAATTTATCAGTGAAAAGGCAACAGAACTCGGTGTAAGCAGCATTTGGGCTGCGCCATTTAAATGGTCTGTGGCGAGATGGGATGCTAAAAAACGTTCAAAGAAAAAAGAAAAGTTGGATAAAATCGTCCTAGGAGCGGCAGAGCAATCTCAGCGTCAAATTCTCCCAGAGGTCCGCTTTTTTGAAAAATTCTCTGCGCTTGTTGCAGAGTTTTCTCAGTTTGATCAAGTGCTGATTGCTTATGAAGAGACAGCTAAAAAGGGAGAGCAGTCGATGTTTGCCCAAAGCGTTGCCGACTTGCAAGCCGGACAAAAAATTCTTTTAGTTTTTGGACCGGAAGGCGGTATTGCACTGGAAGAAATAGCTTTGTTTGAGGAAGCCGGAGCAAAACTTGTTGGATTAGGACCACGTATCATGCGGGCAGAGACAGCACCATTATATGCATTAGCTGCTCTATCAACTTATTTTGAACTCTTAAAATAAAACGAACAAAAGGATAGAAATTCTTGTTTTAGGAATTAAAAGGTTAATTTTCTTACCTTAAATATGGTAAAATAGTAAAAATACATTAAAGGAGGAAAGTGGAGCTACTTCACAGTAAATAAAATATGCCTTCAGAACCAAATTTTACAGGAGACCAAGTGGTTAAGCTTGCCTCCACATATATGAATGAAAAAGATGTATTACTGGTGCGTAAGGCTTTAAAGTGTGCTTCTATAGCGCATGCGGAGCAATATCGTGCGAGTGGAGAACCTTATATCATTCATCCGATTCAAGTCGCAGGAATTTTGGCTAAGTTACAGCTTGATGCAGCCACTGTATCGGCAGGTTTTTTGCATGATGTTGTTGAGGACACAAACTTTATACAAGCAGACTTAGAGGAGTTATTTGGCTCAGAAATAGCGAATATTGTTGATGGTGTAACCAAGCTTGGTAAAGTAGAATATAAATCGCATGAAGAGCAGCTTGCAGAGAATCACCGTAAAATGCTCATGGCTATGAGCAAAGATATTCGTGTCATTTTGGTTAAACTTGCAGATAGACTTCACAATATGCGTACGCTGAAAAACCTCCGTCCCGATAAGCAGAAACGTATCTCGAGTGAAACGATGGCTATCTATGCACCGCTTGCGCATCGTTTAGGTATCGGGAGCATTAAATGGGAACTTGAAGATTTATCTTTCCGCTACCTCAATGAAACAGAATTTTACCGTATTCGTGGTTTGATGAATGAAAAACGTGCGACACGTGAAAATTTAGTTTCCGAGGTCATTGAGAAGTTAAACGAGCGCATGGAGGGTGCCAACGTTGATGCTGAAATTTACGGTCGTCCGAAACATATTTATTCAATTTATCGTAAAATGCATGATAAGAAAAAACGTTTCGATGAAATTTATGACTTAATTGCTATTCGGTGCTTGACAGACTCGACAAGTGATGTTTACACTACTCTCGGTTACATTCACGACTTGTGGAAGCCAATGCCGGGACGTTTCAAGGATTATATAGCAAACCCTAAAGCCAACGGTTACCAGTCAGTTCACACAACAGTTTACGGTCCTAAGGGACCAATGGAGTTCCAAATTAGAACGCATGAAATGCATCAAATAGCGGAATACGGGGTAGCTGCGCACTGGGCATATAAACAAGGGCGTAAATCTAAAGTTGATGTTCATGAGATTTCTGAAACTCTTAACTGGATTAATGAGCTGGTAGAGTTGCAGGAACAGTCAGGAGATTCAGCGGAAGAATTTGTAAAGGCTGTTCAGGAAGACATTCTAGGAGATAAGATTTACGTCTTTACTCCAACAGGTGCTGTACAAGAATTGCCAGCAGGGTCTGGACCTATTGATTTTGCTTATGCTATCCATACACAAGTTGGTGATCATGCAGTAGGAGCAAAGATTAATGAGCGGATGCAGCCACTCAACTATGTACTTAAAACTGGTGATAAGGTTGAGATTATCACATCAAAAACGTCATTTGGTCCGAGTCGAGATTGGATCAAGCTTGTTAAAACTAACAAGGCCCGCAATAAGATAAAACAGTTTTTCAAGAGTCAAGATAAAGAGCTCTCTATTCATAAGGGACGTGAAATGCTGCAAGCGGAGCTGGCAGAAAATGGCTTTACACCTAATCAATATTTAGATAAAAAGCATCTGGATGAGGTTCTTGAAAAGTTAAGCTATCGTGACAGTGAAGCATTGTTTGCAGCAGTAGGTTTTGGTGAAATATCGGCAACTTCAGTTTTCAATCGGTTGACAGAAAATGAACGGCGAAAGGTTGAAAAAGAAAAACTTAAAGCCGAATCAGAGCAACTGATGAAGGGTGAAGTTAAACGCGAGAACAAAAACAAAAACGTCATGAAAATTCGCCATGACGGAGGCGTGAGCGTTTCCGGTGTTGACAGCATGTTGATTCACATCAGTAAATGTTGTAACCCTGTTCCTGGCGACAAGATTGTTGGCTATATTACTAAAGGTCGAGGTGTTTCTGTACACAGAGAAGACTGTAAAAATGTTCGAGGTCAAGAAGATTATGAGAAACGTCTGATTGACGTTGAGTGGGATGACTCTCAGCATTTGACTAAAGAATATGTGGCAAATATTCATGTCTATGCTTTTAATCGTCCGAATTTGCTCAATGACATCGTTCAAGTATTGTCCAATACAACAAAGAGCCTAATTTCAATAAACGCTCATCCAACAAAGGATCGTAAGATGGCTAACATTAACCTGTCGATTGGCATAAAAAATCTTTCGGACCTCACTTTGATTGTTGATAAAATTAAAATGACGCCAGATGTTTACAGCGTAAAGCGAACAAATGGCTAATGAAGTATAAAAAGATAAAAGAAATCTATCCATTGGATAGTTTTTTTGATAAAATAAAATTATGAAAATAGTAATTCAAAGAGTGAAGGAAGCTTCAGTTAAAATAGAAGGTGAAATCAGAAACCAAATTAAGCAAGGACTCTTGCTTCTTGTGGCAGTAGAGGATGCGGATACTGAATTTGACCTTGATTACGCTGTCCGTAAGATAAGTAAAATGCGCATCTTTTCAGATGAGGCTGGTAAGATGAATTTGTCTGTTCAAGATATTCATGGTGAGGTCTTGTCCATCTCGCAATTCACGCTTTATGCAGATATACGCAAAGGAACTCGTCCAAGCTTTTCTCAGGCAGGGCATCCTGCTTACGCAGAGACTATGTATCTTAAGTTTAATAAAAAGCTTAACAGCATTGTACCTACCAAGTCGGGAGAATTTGGAGCAGATATGGATATAACTCTTGTTAATGATGGACCTGTAACAATACTCATAGATACAAAGAATGCGCGTAAGTAGATTAAGTCAGGAGGAAGTTGTGACTTTCAAAAATATAATATTCGACCTTGGGGGAGTACTTCTTGATTTAGATTTTAAAGGAATGAACAGGAAATTTCAGAACCTTGGGATTCAAGACTTTGAAAAGTATTTCACTTTAAAGAAGCAGTCGAGTTTTTTTGAAGAGCTAGAGTTGGGTTTGCTTACGCCAGCTGAGTTTTGTGAACGCCTGAGACAAGAAAGTCAACTAGATTTAGAGGACAGAGTAATTGAAGAAGCTTGGAATTTGCTCTTAAAGGACTTCAACAGGGAGCGTATGCGCTATCTTGAGAAACTTTCAAAAAAATATAAGATTTTCCTGTTTTCAAATACGAATAGTATACATGCCCAATGTTTTGAGCAAAAATGCTTGGAGCAAATGGGGAGAAGTTTAGAATCTTATTTTGAAAAAGTTTTTTACTCGCATGGTTTACACCTAAGGAAGCCTGATAAAGAGTCTTTCTTAGAAGTTTTACACTTGGCTGGTTTACAGGCTTCGGAAACTCTGTTTATTGATGATAATGCTGCAAATATAGCGGGTGCTCAAGAGAGTGGCCTGCAAACAATTCATCTCCAAAGCCCTCAGACCATCTTGGACCTAGAACTTGGCTTGTAAAAGAGAAAAAGTATAGCCCAAAATCCCTTGAGGAAGCTTTGGTTTTTTAGACTGGCTAAATCTCGTTAAATAGTATAAAATTTATAAAAGCTAAATATTTTGCTAGGAGTATCATATCGGTTATGTTTTATACATTTTTACGCGGTTTAGTTCGCTTTTTGCTTTTTATCTTCAATGGTAAAGCCCAATATCACCATACGGAACGTATCCCAGATAAGTCCGAGAACTACATTTTAGTTGCGCCACATCGCATGGTCTTGGATCCTGTTTATTTGGCTTTTGCAACGCGTCCAAAGCAATTTATCTTTATGGCAAAAAAAGAACTTTTTAAAAATCCTTTTTTTGCTTGGTGGATAAAAAAATGTGGTGCCTTTCCTGTGGACCGTGAAAATCCGGGGCGTGAAGTTATCCAATATCCAGTGAAGATGCTGAAAAAGTCAGACAAGTCTCTCATTATGTTTCCAACTGGTTCACGTCATTCAAGCGAATTAAAAGGTGGTGTGACCATCATTGCTAAGATGGCTAAAGTTCGCATTGTTCCAGCTGTCTATCAAGGTCCTTTATCAATGAAAGGCATTTTCAAACGTGAGAAAGTACAGTTGAATTTTGGTGAGCCTATTGATATTTCAGATATTAAAAAAGCAAATGCCGAAGGAATTGAAGAAGTGAATCGCCGCTTAGAATCCGCTTTTGCGCAGCTTGATAAAGAAATCGACCCGAATTACAAATACATTGCGGAATGATACAAAAGTATTTTGAAATTTATGTTATCTATTGGAAAAAACCTTTAAAAATGCTAAAATAGGGGAAATATCCCTTTAGGATAGTAACGGAGAATACATGTCAAATATTATTAAAAAGTTAGTGGAGAACGACAAAAAAGAGCTGAAAAAGCTACATAAAATGGCTCAAAAAGTCGAATCATACGAAGAAGAAATGGCTGCCCTTCCAGATGCGCAGTTGCAAGCAAAAACAGAAGAATTTAGAAAACGTGCGGCAGCAGGCGAAAGCCTTGATGATATGTTGTACGAGGTTTTTGCTGTCTGTCGAGAAGCAGCCAAACGTGTGCTGGGACTTTTCCCTTTCCACGTGCAAATTATGGGGGGGATTGTACTCCACAATGGTGACGTTCCTGAGATGCGTACCGGTGAAGGTAAAACCTTAACAGCAACTATGCCTGTTTATTTGAATGCTATTTCTGGTAAAGGAGTGCACGTTGTTACAGTCAATGAATATCTGACAACACGTGATGCTACTGAAATGGGTGAGCTTTATAATTGGCTCGGTTTGACAGTAGGGTTGAACCTTAACTCTAAGTCGCCAGAAGAAAAACGTGAAGCTTACAATTGCGACATCACTTATTCAACGTCATCAGAGCTTGGTTTCGACTACTTACGTGATAACATGGTTACGCGCTTTGAGGATATGGTACAGCGCCCGCTTAATTATGCACTTGTCGATGAAGTGGACTCAATCTTGATTGATGAAGCGCGTACGCCGTTGATTATTTCAGGACAAGCGGAGGGCTCCTCTGCACTTTACTACCGTGCAGACCAGTTTGCTAAAACTCTGATTGGTCGTGAGGCCTATGAAGAGGGAGATGATTACAAGATTGATTTGCAATCTAAGACCATTTCACTTACAGATGAAGGTATAGACAAAGCTGAGCGTTTCTTTGATATTGAAAATCTCTATGATATGGAAAATGTTGCTTTGACTCACTTTGTGGACAATGCACTTCGCGCTAATTATATCATGCTTCATGATATTGACTACATGGTTGATGATCAACAAGAAGTATTGATTATCGACCAGTTTACGGGTCGTACGATGCCAGGTCGTCGCTATTCAGACGGTTTACACCAAGCGATTGAAGCAAAAGAAGGGGTGCCAATTCAAGATGAATCTAAGACAATGGCTTCCATCACTATTCAAAACTACTTCCGTATGTATAAAAAACTGGCAGGGATGACAGGGACAGCTAAAACAGAGGAAGAAGAATTTCGTGAAATCTATAATATTCAAATTATCCCAATTCCGACCAATCGTCCAATACGTCGTGTAGACCATCCAGATTTGCTTTATCCAACGATTGAATCAAAATTAAATGCTGTTTTGGACGACGTGAAAAAGCGTCATTCTGAAGGTCAGCCTATTTTGATTGGTACAGTTGCCGTAGAAACATCAGAAGTCATCTCGAAAAAATTGGTTGAAGCCAAAATTCCTCATGAGGTTTTGAATGCTAAAAATCACTTCCGTGAAGCACAAATCATTATGAATGCTGGACAGCAAGGCGCAGTAACGATTGCGACCAACATGGCCGGTCGTGGTACTGATATTAAGCTTGGTCCTGGAGTTAAGGACCATCCGAATCCAGAGTATCAGGGGCTCGCAGTCATTGGTACGGAACGACATGAGAGCCGACGTATTGACAACCAGCTCCGTGGCCGTTCTGGGCGTCAAGGGGATGCTGGTGTCTCTCAGTTTTATCTTTCGCTTGAAGATGACTTGATGAAACGTTTTGGTTCTGAGCGTGTTTCGGCCTTTCTTGACCGCATGCGTATAAGTGGAGATGATGCTGTAATTAAATCAGGTTTGATTACACGCCAAATCGAAGGTTCACAGAAACGTGTTGAAGGAAACAACTACGATTCGCGTAAGCAAGTTTTGCAATATGATGACGTTATACGTGAGCAGCGTGAAGTTATTTATGCACAGCGCCATGAAGTAATTGTGGCAACTGAGGATATGACTCCTGCGCTATATGGTATGTTCAAGCGTACTATTGATCGCCAAGTTGATGGTCATGCAGCAGCAGCCGATCTGAAAGAAGAAGCAAACTTACTTAATCTCTATGAAACAATTGAGAACACGATGCTTTCTGCAGATGCATTTAGTCTGTCTGATCTCCAAGGCAAGAGTGTACAAGAAATTAAAGATTTCCTCTTTGAAAAAGTCAAAGAACATTATGCTAGCCAAATGGAACGCTTGGGAGAAGAAGGCCGTCAAATTGATTTTCAACGTGCAGTTATTCTTCGTGTGGTAGATAATAACTGGTCTGAGCATATTGATCACCTTGATCAAATGCGTCAATCAGTAGGTCTTCGCGGATATGCGCAAAACAATCCGATTGTTGAATATCAAGAAGAATCTTACAAGATGTTTAACAACATGATTGGTGCGATTGAATTTGAAGTGACACGTTTGATGATGAAAGCTCAAATTCACCCGCAAACGGCAGTTCAAGAGCAAACACCACGTGTAACTGTAACAGTTTCACAAGCAAACATGACAAATGTGAGGCAGGCTTCTGCAGAAGAAATTGACTTTAGCAAGGTAGGGCGTAACGACATGTGTCCTTGTGGTTCAGGTAAAAAATATAAAAATTGTCACGGTCGCGTTTACACCGCTTAGTCAAAAAAGTGATAAAATAGATGAAACACCCTGGTTTAGGGTGTTTGTTTTTGTAGGTTTGCAACGCATAAAAGATTAATAAGTTGAAAGGAGAAAGATGTCTTTCAAAATAATAAGCCCAGAGATAAATGTTGATGCGATCAAAATGTTGAGCCACCTTGATAACGATCAACATAGGCGAAAAGAAGCGAGAGATAGAGAGTTGGAAGCAATCATCAAAGGTGATGACCAAAGACTTTTATTAATCATTGGTCCCTGCTCTTCTGATAATGAAGAGGCAGTCCTCGAATATGCGCATCGTTTGGCAAAGCTTCAAGAAGAAGTAAAAGATAAAATATTTATGGTTATGCGTGTTTATACAGCAAAACCACGGACAAATGGGGAAGGTTATAAGGGACTTATTCATCAGCCTAATGCTTTGGGAAAAGCAGATCTGATCAATGGCATACGTATGGTCCGAGACTTGCACTATAAGGTGATTACACAAACAGGTTTGACAACTGCAGATGAGATGCTTTATCCGGAAAATCTCCCTTTAGTAGATGATTTGGTTTCTTATTATGCAGTGGGCGCGCGCTCTGTGGAAAATCAACAACACCGGTTTGTAGCTTCGGGGATAGATGCCCCAACAGGCATGAAAAATCCAACATCTGGAAATATCAAAGTGATGCTTAATGGGATATATGCAGCACAGCATGAGCAAGATTTTCTCTTTGGTCGTGCAGAGGTACAAACTCAGGGAAACCCATTAGCACACGCTATTTTACGCGGAGGACAAGATGAGTATGGTAAGAATATCCCCAACTACTATACAGATAATCTGCAAGAAGTTATCGAAAACTATGAAAAAATGGGGTTGAAACATCCGTTTATCATTGTGGACACGAATCATGATAACTCTGGGAAAAAATATATGGAGCAGATTAGGATTGTCCGGCAAACTTTAGTTAATCGTGATTGGGATGAAAAAATCCAGCGTTATGTTCGTGGATTTATGATTGAATCTTATCTGGAAGATGGTCGTCAAGATACTCCTGAAGTATTTGGAAAATCTATCACAGATGCTTGTTTAGGCTGGGAAAAAACAGAAAAGTTAATCCACGAAATTTATGAGGCAGAAAGACGCGAAGTTTAGAATTAAAATGAAAAAGATTGAATGATAAATATAATTTAATGGAATAATCATTGCAAACCTTTTCACTTTATAGTATAATGTAATAGTATAGATATGCTGAACAAAGCGGCATCATCGAATAAAATTTGAAATAAGGAGATTCCAAAATGGCATCTAAAGAATTCCACATCGTTGCAGAAACTGGTATCCACGCACGTCCAGCTACACTGCTCGTTCAAACAGCTTCTAAATTCACTTCAGAAATTAACCTTGAATACAAAGGTAAATCTGTAAACCTTAAGTCAATTATGGGTGTTATGTCACTCGGTGTTGGTCAAGGTGCTGATGTAACTATCACTGCTGAAGGTGCTGATGCTGACGACGCATTGAACACAATCGCTGAAACAATGGTGAAGGAAGGTCTTGCTGAATAATGACAACTATGCTTAAAGGTATCGCTGCATCATCAGGTGTAGCCGTAGCAAAGGCATACTTGCTTGTTCAACCTGACTTGTCATTTGAGACAGTTACTGTTGAGAATATCGAAAATGAGGAAGCTCGTCTTGAAGCAGCACTTGCTGCTGCTCAAAGCGAGCTTCAAATTATTAAAGATAAAGCAGTAGATAGCCTCGGAGAAGAAGCCGCAGCCGTATTTGATGCACACATGATGGTCCTTGCAGATCCAGATATGACCGCTCAAATCAAAGCTACTATTGAATCTAAAAAAGTTAATGCTGAAGCAGCCCTTAAAGAAATCACTGACATGTTCATTGCTATCTTTGAAGGCATGGAAGACAATGCTTACATGCAAGAACGCGCTGCCGATATTAAAGACGTTACAAAACGTGTAATGGCAAACCTTCTTGGTGTGAAATTGCCGAGTCCAGCTTTGATTAACGAAGAAGTAATCATTGTTGCTGAAGACTTGACACCGTCAGATACTGCACAGCTTGACAAGAAGTACGTTAAAGCCTTTGTTACAAACATTGGTGGACGTACATCTCACTCAGCAATTATGGCACGTACGTTGGAAATCCCAGCTGTATTAGGTACAAATAATATTACTGAACTTGTTTCTGAAGGTCAACTTATGGCTGTGTCAGGCTTAACAGGTGAAGTTGTTCTTGATCCAACTCCAGAGCAACAAAGCGAGTTCCATGCAGCTGGTGAAGCTTATGCTGCACAAAAAGCTGAATGGGCTGCTCTTAAAGATGCTGAAACGGTTACAGCTGATGGCAAACACTTTGAGTTAGCTGCCAACATTGGTACACCTAAAGATGTTGAAGGTGTTAACGACAATGGTGCAGAAGCCATTGGACTCTACCGTACAGAGTTCCTCTATATGGATGCTCAAGACTTCCCAACGGAAGAAGATCAGTACGAAGCTTACAAAGCAGTTCTTGAAGGCATGAATGGTAAACCAGTCGTTGTCCGTACAATGGACATCGGTGGTGACAAAACATTGCCATACTTTGACTTGCCAGAAGAAATGAACCCATTCTTGGGTTGGCGTGCTTTACGTATCTCACTCTCTAATAGTGGTGATGCAATGTTCCGTACGCAACTTCGTGCACTTCTCCGTGCATCAGTTCATGGTACACTCCGTATCATGTTCCCAATGGTTGCATTGGTTACGGAATTCCGTGCTGCTAAGAAAATCTACGATGAAGAAAAAGCTAAATTGATTGCCGAAGGTGTTCCAGTAGCTGAAAATATCGAAGTAGGTATCATGATCGAAATTCCAGCAGCAGCGATGTTGGCTGATCAATTTGCAAAAGAAGTCGATTTCTTCTCAATCGGTACAAACGATTTGATTCAATATACAATGGCAGCAGACCGTATGAATGAGCAAGTTTCGTATCTTTACCAACCTTACAACCCATCTATCCTTCGCCTTATCAACAATGTTGTTAAAGCAGCACATGCAGAAGGCAAATGGGCTGGTATGTGTGGTGAAATGGCCGGCGATCAAACTGCCGTTCCACTTCTCATGGGTATTGGACTTGATGAATTCTCAATGTCAGCAACATCAGTTCTTCAAACACGTTCATTGATGAAACGTTTGGATTCGAAGAAAATGGAAGAACTTTCCAACAGAGCTCTTACAGAATGTGCAACAATGGAAGAAGTTGTAGCTCTGGTTGAAGAATATACAAAATAATAAGATAAAAGCTGGGACAAAAGTTAACCAATTTTACCAGCCCTACGAAAAAACGCTCAAATGGCATTTTCTAGTTCCATTTTGAGCGTTTTTTGTTTTAAGCTTTCAAAACCTACTGTACAACATAAAAAAGCCTTAAGAGGCTTTTAAAATTAGAAAGGGAGTCCTTTAGAGAACTTACCAAGTTTTTGTTCAGTTGTCTTTTCTATTTGAGTCAGGGCATCATTTACAGCATCTGTAACGAGGTCCTGTAAAGTTTCAGGATCTTCCGGATCAATAACATCAGATTTTATTGTGAGGTTGGTCAATTTACGATCGCCAGAAAATTCAGCAGTTACTAAATCTTGCGCCGATTTCCCTAAAAAGGTTGTGCTAGCAATTTCTTCTTGAGCAGCCTGCATTTGCTTTTGTAACTTTTGAGCCTGCTTCATCATATTTTTCATATTCATCATGGTAGTTCTAATCTCCTTACTTCCAGACATGTAGAGGTATTTTTTCAGATGTCATTAATTATACCATTTTTATGGCTGATTTTGAAGTTGGATGTGGGCATGTTTCAAGAAATGATAGCCTTAGTTTTTTTAGGGAAAAGAAAAAAACGTCCAGATAATAGACGTTTAGTGAAATGCGGAAGGCGGGACTTGAACCCGCACAGCCAAGATAGGCCACAGGATCCTTAATCCTGCGCGTCTGCCAATTCCGCCACTTCCGCGAATTGGTACTTTAATATAGTACCATTTTGCTAAAGAGAATGCAAGAATAAACTGTAATTCGTTACGCTAAGTATGTGAAGCTCATTTCTATGGAAAAGTAGATATTTTAGCGGAGGGAAGTAATTTTGTACAGTTTTAGGATGGAACAGCAGGGAAGCTATCCCCTGCTCCTATAATATTTTCAAGAAGTTATCGTGACAGCTTATCTTTGATCAGCTATCGCAAAGGTTATAAACCATTATATTTTTTTAGAAATTTTTCAATTGTTTGCTGATAAAGGGACGGATTTGTCTCGAAAGCTTTGGCGTGTGCTGCTCCTTTGATAAGGAGCATTTCCTTTGGTGTGCCTGCTTTAACGGCTTTATAATTATCATAGAGCATAGCTGTTGGCACATAGGTGTCAGAATCTCCGTGGATGAGGAGGATGGGACGTTTGTTTTCAGAAAGAGCTTGAGTTGCGCTGGCTTCTTTTAAAAACCAACCTTGACGTACTTTATTCATGGCTGAGAGGCTGTAAACAAGGGGGAAGGGCGGAATATTATATGTAGATTTAGCTTGATAGGTTATTTCAGACCAAGCATCGCTATAACCACAATCTTCAATGATGCTATTCACAGAATCTGGGAGTTCTTCTTGATTGGAGGCCATCATGACAGTTGCTGCGCCCATGGAAAGTCCGAACAAAGTAATGTTAGTCTTAGGATTTTCATCAGTCAATTTCTTGGCCCAGGCTATAACATCTTTTTTATCATGGAAACCGTAGGTAATGAGCTGCCCTTCTGAGTCTCCTGCAGCACGATTGTCCGGTAGGAGCACATTGTATCCTAGTTCGTGGAAAAGCTGTCCATATTGGCGCATGGTTTCTTTGCTTTGACGAAAGCCATGAACAACGATGACGGTTTTATTTGTTTTTTTCTCTGCAGGAACATACCAGGCTTTGAGTTTGAGTCCGTCATTTTTTATTGTAAGGTCTGTTTTTTCCAGTTGATCAAATTTTTTGACAAGAGGAAAATTTTTACTTGAAGATTCAACTTGACTGGTCGGGATATCGTTTCGAACATACGCAATGTTATAAAAATAAAAGGTAGCCCCCAAGTCAATAAGGAGTAATAGAGCTATAATACTGGAGCTCCAAATAGTTAGTTTTTTCTTTGTACTTTTTTTCATCTGCATTATTATACCAAATTTTGAGTAAAAAAATCACCGTATGATTTGATTTGTTACAGCTTGATTGGAAGAGATATGAATCACAGAGTGAGGCGTATATCAAAAAACTCCCTACAAGAACCAATAAGTGTGCAGGGAGGAAAGGCAGCAGTTAGGAATCAAAGGGGATTGATTCAGGGAACCGTTGTGTTTAGGGAAGCAAAATGAAGTACATTTTATCGGCTCTCTGGTTAAGGCTGTCTTTTATTTACTTCCATTCTAGCATGACTTGTTTTCTCTTAGTAGCGATATGCAAGAATACTCAACTTTGAAAAGCGCTTTCATGAAGAGGGGTGACTTTTCCTCTAGTTTGTGTTAAAATAGTGGAGATAATTTTTAGTATGGGAGAGAGTGGCTTGGCTATAAAAAAGACCTATCGTGTGAAACGCTCGAAAGATTTTGAACAAATATTTTTAGCGAAAAATAGCTTTGCCAACAAGAAATTTATTATATATAAACTTTATGCTGAGCAACAGCATTTTCGTATAGGAATCTCGGTAAGTAAAAAAATCGGAAATGCTGTTACAAGGAACCGTGTGAAACGCTTAATAAGGCATGCAGTTGCTGAATTTTCATCACATTTAGAAGGTGAAGATTTTGTTGTCATTGCACGCCCAGGCGTAGAAAAACTCAGTTTTAAAGAAGTAAAAAAGAATCTCAAACATGTATTGAAATTATCTAAAATTTATAAAGATGGAGAAAAGGATTGAAAAAGAAAATAACTTTGCTTTCAATAGCAAGTGCTTCTTTACTCTTATTGGCTGCCTGTGGGCGCTCTGAAGTCACACAACATTCAACAAGCTTTTGGGAACAGATAGTTTATGGATTCGCTCAGGTCATTCGTTTCTTGTCATTTGGTGGCATGACAGCCGTTGGCATTATTTTATTCACCTTGATTATTCGTGTGGCACTTCTGCCTTTAATGAATATTCAAATTAAGTCAAGCCAAAAAATGCAGGAAATTCAGCCTGAAATAAAAAAAATACAAGCGAAGTACCCAGGTAAAGATGTGGATTCTCGGCGTAAGGTTCAGGAAGAAACTCAGGAACTTTATGCTAAAAACAAAGTTAATCCTTACGCAGGTTGTCTACCTCTTTTGATTCAAATGCCAATATTATGGGCTTTGTATCAAGCATTGACACGGGTTGATTTCCTAAAGCATGGTACTTTCCTCTGGTTTAATATTGGAGACAAAGATCCGACTTACATTTTGCCAATTTTGGCAGCGCTATTTACTTTTGCTAGCTCATGGTTAACAATGAAAGCGGCACCTGAAAAAAATGCAATGACGAGTACGATGACATTTCTTATGCCAGTGATGATTTTTGTTTTTGCTATCAATGTTGCAAGTGGTGTTGCGCTTTATTGGGTAGTGTCAAATGGTTTCCAAGTGTTACAAACGATGCTCATTGCTAATCCTTTTAAGATAATTGTAGCGCGAGAAGCTAAGGTGAAAGCAGAAAAGGATAAGGTAAAAGCGCGTGAAAAAGCATTGAAGAAAGCTTTGAAAAATAAGAAGTAAAATCAGGAGATAGGAGTTTTAAATCATGACTATTTTTACTGGAAGAACAGTTGAAGAGGCAATAGAACGCGGTTTATACCGATTGGGTCTAAAACGTGAAAATGTGCATATTCATGTGAAACAAAAAGAAAAACGTGGTTTTCTAGGTTTTGGAAAAAAACGAGCACTCGTAGATATAGAAGAAATCAAGGAAGAAACCATTCGCAAAGCGGATCGTTTGGCTGAACGCGGGATTGATGCTGTTGACCTTGGTGTACCTAAGGCACAATCAGCCATGGAAGCTACGCTTGAGTTGAGTCAGATTGTCAAGGCTGTACGTGCAGCTGAGAAAGAGCAGAAGGGTGAGCTTACAGCTGAGGAGCGTGAAGTTATCATTGAAGAGGTCAAGGCGGATCTTGCGCAAAGTAAGGAAGCTGTTGCAGAAGTTGAAATTCCAGAAAAAGTTAGGCAAAAAGCAAAAGATTTGCCCTTGGGGTTAACAGATGAAGAGTCAGACTTTGCCGATAAAATTTCCACCTATCTGACAAATATTACATCTGAGATGGGGATAGCTATCACTGTAAACGTTGTAAAGGAAAGTTCACTTATCGTTTTCAACCTTAATTCCAATCAAGATGCACTCCTTATTGGCAAACATGGCAAGATTTTACAAAGTTTACAAACCTTAGCTAAAGCTTATGCAAACAGTATCCTAAGTACACGTGTAAACATCGCTGTAAACGTTGGTGATTATCATGAAAAGCGTAAAGCATATATTACAAGCTTGGCGCATCGTGCCGCAGAACGTGCACGTGCTGGGGAAACAGTGTATATTAACGACTTGCAATCTAACGAACGCAAGATTGTGCATACTATCATTTCGAAGGAAGACGGTGTTTCAAGCCACTCTGACGGTAGCGAATACAATCGTTATATTACAGTGACAAAAGAAATTTGACATTTGAGAGTATTTAGTGTAGAATATTTTAGTATGCTTTAAGCACAGAAATGAAAGAAAGGAACACCGCAAGAACGGTGGAGCTACTTTCCCAAGTGAAGTAGCCCAGGGATTTAATAAATGAAACGTACTTACCAACCGCATAAAAAACCTCGTAAGACTACTCACGGATTCCGTGCACGCATGGCAACTAAAAACGGACGTCGTGTACTTGCAGCTCGTCGTCGTAAAGGACGTGCTTCACTTACAGTTTAATTGTAAAAAAATATTCCTGCCGGCTGGCAGGTTTTTTAGTTCTGCCAACTCTGCGGTAATGTTTGCTAAAAATGATTCACAAGATTCACAGCATAAAAGTTGTCTTTGACAGCTTTTTAATTTTTCATCTGAAACACGGTTTGTAGAAAGAGGAAGATATTGTGCCTCTCCTTGCTCAAGCAAAAGATATGGTAACAAAAGCAGCTTAAAGTTAAGCGTTTACTTTTATTGTGCTATAATGAATCTATTGTAAAATAAAGAGGAGTTTTTGTTGATGAAAAAAATTCAAATTGCGGCTATGCAGGCGTCGCAGGTTATCTTGGGGTGTATGCGTATTATAGAGCCAGGAAAGAATCCTGTAAAAGTCATTGAGACAGCTTATGAAAATGGCATTAACTTTTTTGATCATGCAGATATTTACGGAGATGGCCAGTGTGAGACAGTGTTTGCAGAAGCTTTGGCACAGACATCTATTCGACGTGAGGATATCTATCTCCAGTCCAAATGCTCAATTCGTCCGGGAGTGGCTTATGATTTTTCAAAAGAGCATATTCTTAAATCTGTGGAAGGTTCGCTGCAGCGGCTTAAGACAGATTATTTGGATACATTACTTCTACATCGTCCGGATACTTTAATGGAGCCAGAAGAGGTTGCAGAGGCTTTTTATGAGCTAGAAAAATCAGGAAAAGTACGCTATTTTGGTGTTTCCAATCAAAACCCGATGCAGATAGAACTGCTTAAAACAGCAGTTAAGCAGCCTCTATATTTCAACCAACTGCAATTTGGTTTGAAGCATACGGAAATGATTGATGCAGGATTGAATGTAAATATTCCAAATCAGGCCAGTCATATGCAAGATGGCTCAGTGTTAGAATATTCACGTATAAATAAAATGACCATCCAAGCATGGTCTCCTTTCCAATACGGTTTCTTTGACGGCCCATTTGTAGACAATGAAAAATTCCCCGAATTAAACCAAAAACTCAACTTTTATGCTGAAAAATATGGCGTGACACCGTCAGGAATTGCTATCGCCTGGATTAATCGTCATCCAGCAAAGATGCAAACGATAATCGGAACAATGACAGAGAGTCGTATTAAGGAAGTCACGGAAGCAAGCGACATTGTTTTAAGTCATGATGAGTGGTACGATTTGTACATGGCTGCAGGGAATAGTTTACCGTGAAGGGTTGTCACATAAGAAACTCCTATCTTGCAGTAAATTTATAAAAAACTAAGGATGTTAGTGTTCCAGACAAGCAAGGAGTTGAAATAGATTGAATTCGTAGGGGAAATGGTGTATAATTAAGGAGCATTATTAGGAAAAGTTAATTAAAAGGATTTTTAAGCAATTTGCTTGAACCTATCCCAAAGGAGGTACATACCATGAGTTTTACAGATGAAACAGTCCGCTTTGAATTTGATGATTCAAGTAAAAAAGAAATTGGCGAAACACTTGTAAATGTTTATCGTGCACTTGATGCTAAAGGTTACAATCCTATCAACCAAATGGTAGGTTATGTTTTGTCAGGAGATCCAGCTTATATTCCACGTCACGACGATGCGCGCAACAAGATTCGTCGCTTTGACCGTGATGATATTGTTGAAGAATTGATTAAAGAATACCTAAAAGCACACGGTGTACAACTCTAATGTACAGCAGAATTTTAGGGCTTGACGTCGGTACAAAAACCGTTGGTGTTGCAGTCAGCGATTTACTTGGTATGACGGCTCAACCTGTTGAGACAATAAAAATTGATAGTGAATCAGGTGAGTTTGGTTTTGAGCGCTTAGCAGAACTGGTTAAGGAGTATAAACCTTCGAAAATTGTACTTGGCTTACCCAAGCATATGAATAACGATGAAGGTATTCGAGCCGAAGCATCCAGAAATTATGGCGAAAAAATTGCCTCAGAGTTTGGTGTACCCGTGGAGTACCAGGACGAACGTTTGACAACCATGCAGGCAGAAAAAGTATTGATTGATGGTGGTGTCCGTCGTAAGGACCGTAAAAAATCAATTGATAAACTTGCGGCAGTCTTGATATTGCAAAACTATCTTGATGCCCATAAATTATTTTAGAAGATAGGAAGTATTATGTCAGAACATACACATGACCACGAACACGAAGAACGTTTTATCACTCTTATTGATGATAACGGGAATGAAAGCCTTTTTGAAATCTTGATTACTATCGATGGTCAAGAAGAGTTTGGTAAGAATTACGTTCTCGTTATGCCTGTTGATGGCACAGAGGATGAGAATGGTGAAGTTGAAATTCAAGCTTATTCATTTACACAAAATGAAGACGGTACTGAAGGAGATTTACAGCCTATTGCTGAAGAATCTGATGCTGAATGGGATATGATTGAAGAAGTGTTCAATAATTTCATGGAAAATCAAGACGACGAAGTTTATTGATAAAAAAGGGGTGAAGCCCTTTTTTTCTTGTATTGCTACATTAATGTCAGGAATTTTGGCCTTGTTCTTCTAAGGAAGATTGAGTAGTTTGGGAAAATTTGTTATAATTTAGTAATTACTCGTTGAAGGAAATAATCATGAAAAAAAGATATGGTTCACGCACATTGAGGCATGAACAGACAAAAGTAATGGCGCAATCCGAAGAATTTGAAGGATTTGAGAGCGAGGAAGCGTTTGATGACTCTGTTGAAATCACCGGTTCTTATTCACGGCGTGACAAGGCAGAAGGAGGCTTTACACGAACAAGAGAAAAGGCACCGAGAATTTTAGCGGCTGACTGGTTTTTTATTGCTCTGGTTTCTTTTGCTCTTAGCTTGACCTTTTATGCTTTACCGCTTTTTAATTTCCAATCTGTTGGAGTACAATCTCAATACCTTTATTCAGGAATGGCCATGCAGGCAGGTTTGGTTCCTTATAATGATTTCTGGGGTTCTGGAGGTTTAGTCTTTTACTTAATTAATTGGATTGGACATTTCGCTCAAACCACGTGGTTGCTCTACTTTTTCCAACTCTTTGCTTTGTTTATAAGTGGTGTACAAGTTTATCGGTTGATTTTACAGCGGACACACAGTCGTTTAGCTGCGCGCATTACCGCAGGGTTTACCTTGGTTTCAATTGCAGGTTTGGCTCAGGGAGGGACTTCCCCAACTTTGATGGCTCTGCCTCTTGCTTTGTGGGCCTTACAGTTTTTAGACCGCTATCTGCGCCAAGATGTTCGTGATGAAGCTTTTATCTTTTTTGGGATGAGCGGTGCCTTTGCTTTGGTTATATCACCGGTTATGACCGTTCTATGGGTGATTTCAGCATTGGCTTTATTCATCTTTAATATTAGGAACAAGAGAATTGGGCGTGGTTTCTATCAATTGCTGGCAACCTTGTTTGGTGTACTGTTGGTAGGATACACGGTAGCCTTCTATGCGTTAAATGCGCAAGTTCTCTACACCTCAATTGAGCAGTCCATCATTATTCCTCTTACCAGCTTAGGCTTTACAGCTAATCTGTGGTTGACTCTTTTAAAATCAATTGTCTTTCTTTTAGTATTTGGTTTAGCAACTAATTTTGTTCATGGCATGTTAAATATTAAAAAATCAGGGCAAACCTTTGTTTGGCAAGTTTTACTGCTCATTGGTTCAGTTGCCGTCTTGGTTTTTGTACTTTTATCCCCAGTATTTGAAAGTTCAAATCTCCTAGCGCTCTTGCCTTTACTCCTGCTTTTTGTCAGTGACACATTACAGGATGCTGTAAACCAACGTCGAAATGTTTTGCAACAATACATGAGAGCAAAACTCTTTGCTCCAATTTTGGCTCTATTCTTTGTCATAGGTGCACCTTTTGTTTCACAATGGATGAATCGTCAAGTCTTCTCCGAGGAGCAACAAGTTGCTCAACATGTGAAGGCCGATACGACAAGAGATGATAGAGTTTTGGCTATAGCAGGGGATAAGAATATTAATCTGCGGGCACAGCGTGTCGCAAGTCTGGGCGTTTTTCCAAGTTACTACCCTATAGGGTTTCATCAGAATTTTGATCTAGTCTTTGCAAATGCGGAGAATAAATATGTTATTGTTCAAAGTGGGCAAGAACTCTCAGATTCAGTGCAGAGGACGCTTCAAGATTCATATGAAAAAGTAGAAATTAGTAATGTTAGTCAATTTTCTGTATATAAAAAGAAATAAGATGTACATATTGTATGTCTTATTTTATTATAATGAAAAAAGCGAATTTTCTGACTATTGCTGTTGTTTTTTGAATTTTTTTGTGCTATAATCTGTTAAGAGTTTATTTAGAAAATAATATAATAGGAGAAAACCGTGGCTACATTATTAGAAAAAACCCGCAAAATTACGTCAGTTCTGCAAGATGGTGTGACTGACCTAAAGCAGGATTTACCTTATGACAACATGACGGAGCGTTTAGCCAACGTTATCGACTGTAATGCTTGTATTATTGATACAAAAGGAAAACTTTTAGGCTTTTCACTACCATATGAAGTTAACAATGACCGCGTTAATGAACTTTTCTATGTAGAAAAGCATTTGCCAGAAGATTATGCACGTGCGGCTATTCGTATTTATGATACCTTAGCAAACATCACAATCAATGAGCCATTGTCAATATTTCCTGCAGAACTTTTAGGAGAATATCCTAATGGTTTGACAACATGTGCTCCTATCTATGGTAGTGGCATGCGTTTAGGAACGTTTATCCTTTGGCGTACAGATGGAAAATTCGATGATGATGACCTTGTTCTTGCAGAGCTTGCAACAACAGTTATCGGAGTTCAACTTTCTAACCTTAAGCTTGAACAAATGGAAGATAATATTCGTAAAGATACCATGGCGAATATGGCTGTTAACACACTTTCTTATTCAGAGATGAAAGCGGTTAAAGCGATTCTTGAAGAACTTGATGGTGAAGAAGGACATGTTATTGCATCAGTAATTGCTGATAAGATTGGAATCACTCGTTCAGTTATTGTTAACGCACTCCGTAAGCTTGAATCTGCAGGTGTTATTGAAAGTCGTTCATTAGGCATGAAAGGAACTTATCTTAAAGTTCTGAATCAAGGTCTCTTTACAAAACTTGAAGGTCGTAATTTCTAAAGACAGTTTATAGTTGGGGAAAACTTTTGGGAAAGAAGTTTATCTCAAAATATCTGAAGAGGAACCGCAGGAAAGCGGTTCCTTTTTAATGGGCCAGTTGTGCAGTAAAAATAACTTTATGAAGCATTGTGAAAATGGGCAGTAAAGCCTAGCTGTATCAGTTTTTTTAGAAATTTGCTATAATTGAGAATGAAAATCTTTAATAGTTAGGGAAAATAACATGAGCAAGATTACAAAAGAGCAAGTGGAGCATGTGGCAGCATTGTCAAAGCTCAAATTTGAGGAAGACGAAATTGATGCTGTGACGAATCAGTTGGGTAAAATCATTGAAATGGTTGAACAGCTGGAGGAAGTAAATACAGAAAATGTAGAGTTTACGATGAGCGTTGCGGACAACTTAAACCGCATGCGTGAAGATATTGCTGTAGCAGGTGATAATCGTGACGAACTCATGCGAAATGTACCTACGAAACAAGACGGCTATATTAAGGTACCTGCGATGTTGACTGATGGAGGTGATGCGTAATGGCATTGAATGATAAAACAATTAAAGAGTTGCATGACCTCTTAGTCAAAAAGGAAATCTCTGCTGTTGAATTAACACGTGCGACCTTGGAAGATGTGCATGCACGTGAAGCAGCGGTGGGAAGTTTTATCTCCGTTTTAGATGAAGAAGCATTAGCACAAGCAGCTGCCATTGATGCGCGTGGGATTGATGCAACAAAACTCACAGACGGTATTCCCTTAGCAGTTAAAGACAATATTGTGACTAAAAATATTGAAACTACTGCAGCAAGCAAGATTTTATCAGGGTTTATTCCGCCTTATGATGCGACTGTCGTTGAAAAACTTTATGACAATGGCATGATTATTATTGGTAAAGCAAACATGGATGAATTTGCAATGGGAGGCTCAGGGGAAACATCCTTCGTAAAACCGACTCGTAATGCATGGGATCAAACAAAAGTTCCTGGAGGTTCATCTTCGGGATCAGCCAGTGCTGTTGCAAGTGGACAGGTCCGCCTGTCATTAGGCTCAGATACGGGCGGTTCGATTCGTCAGCCGGCTTCTTTCAGTGGTATCGTGGGTCTGAAACCAACTTATGGACGTGTGTCTCGTTATGGTTTGATTGCTTTTTCTAGTTCACTTGACCAAATTGGTCCGTTTTCAGCCACTGTTGAAGAAAATGCACAACTTTTAAATGTTATCTCTGGTAGTGATACCAAGGATGCTACAAGTTCAGAGCTTGCTGTACCTGATTTCACCTCAAAAATTGGTCAAGACATCAAAGGAATGAAGATTGCTTTGCCTAAAGAGTATTTTGGCGAAGGGATTGACCCAGCAGTTAAAGAGCAAATTATGGCGGCAGCGAAACACTTAGAATCTTTAGGGGCTATTGTTGAAGAGGTGAGCTTGCCACATAGTAAGTATGGGGTAGCTGTTTACTACATCATTGCTTCTTCAGAAGCCAGCTCAAACCTGCAACGTTTCGATGGTATCCGCTATGGTTATCGTGCAGAGCATATCGAAAATCTTGAGGATGTCTATGTGAAATCACGTTCAGAAGGCTTTGGCGATGAGGTCAAACGCCGTATCATGCTGGGGACATTTAGTCTTTCTGCAGGTGCCTACGATAAGCACTTTAAAAAGGCTGGACAAGTGCGTACACTGATTATTGAAGACTTTAATAAAGTATTTGCGGATTATGATTTGATTCTTGGCCCAACGGCTCCAACAGTTGCCTTTGGCTTCGATGAAAAATCAAAAGATCCTGTTCAAATGTATCTCTCAGATATCCTCACAATTCCGGTCAACCTTGCGGGATTACCAGGGATTTCGATTCCAGCAGGCTATGTTGAAGGTCTACCTGTTGGGATGCAATTGATTGGTAAGCGTTACGATGAAGAAACAATTTATCAAGTCGCAGCAGCATTTGAAGCAACGACAGATTACCATAAGAAAAAACCAATTATCTTTACAGAAGGAGGGGCAAAATAAGATGAACTTTGAAGCAGTCATTGGACTTGAAGTCCACGTTGAGCTAAACACGAACTCAAAAATTTACAGCCCAACTCCAGCTGAATTTGGTTCTGAACCAAATGTGAATACCAATGTTATTGATTGGGCAATGCCAGGTGTTTTGCCGACTTTGAATAAAGGCGTTGTCGTTGCAGGGATGAAAGCTTCTCTTGCCATGAATATGTCAATTCAAAAGAGTATGCATTTTGATCGTAAAAATTATTTTTACCCTGATAATCCTAAAGCTTACCAAATTTCGCAAGCGGATGAACCTATCGGTTACAATGGCTCTATTGAAATTGAACTTGAAGACGGTACAAAATCGACTATACGTATTGAGCGAGCGCATATTGAAGAAGATGCCGGTAAAAATACGCATGGAACAGATGGCTACTCTTATGTTGACTTGAACCGTCAAGGGGTGCCATTGATTGAGATTGTTTCTGAGCCAGATATGCGCAGTGCCGACGAAGCCTATGCTTATTTGACCGCCTTACGTGAGTTGATTCTCTACACAGGTATTTCTGATGTGAAGATGGAAGAAGGCTCAATGCGTTGTGACGCCAATATTTCATTGCGTCCTTATGGTCAAGAAGAGTTTGGTGTTAAAACAGAAGTGAAAAACATGAACTCTTTCAGTAATGTGAAGAAAGCCTTAGCCTTCGAAATTGAGCGTCAAGCGAAGATTCTTCGTTCTGGTGGCGAAATTCGTCAAGAAACACGCCGTTTTGATGATAAAACAGGTGAAACTATCTTGATGCGTGTTAAAGAGGGGGCTTCGGATTACCGTTATTTCCCTGAGCCAGATTTGCCACGTATTGAAATTTCTGAAGCTTGGGTTGACGAAGTTCGTGCAGAACTTCCTGAGTTCGCAGCAGCGCGTCGTGTGCGTTATGTAGAGGAAATGGGCCTCAGTGAATATGATGCACGCCAGTTGACAACTTCAAAAGATGTCTCTGACTTCTTTGAAGCAGCTGTTAAATGTGGTGGTGATGCCAAATTGGTATCCAACTGGCTTCAAGGAGAAGTTGCACAATACTTGAACACAGCACATTTGGAACTTAAAGATATTCAATTAACCCCAGAAAATCTTACAGAAATGTTGCGTCTGATTGCGGATGGGACAATTTCATCTAAAATTGCGAAGAAAGTCTTCCTCGAATTAGCTAAAAATGGCGGCTCAGCAGAAGCTTTTGTTAAAAAGGCCGGCTTGGTTCAAATCTCTGATCCAGCTGTACTCTTGCCAATTATTCATGAAGTCTTTGCTAAAAATGAACAATCTGTTGCGGATTATCGTGGAGGTAAGGAAAATGCAGCTAAAGCTTTAGTTGGTCAGCTCATGAAAGCTACAAAAGGACAAGCTAATCCGACAGTAGCGCAAAAACTGCTCTATCAAGAATTGGATAAAGACTAATATAAAAAAATCGTTCAAGGAAGAACGATTTTTTCTTGTGTGTTTTCTCGGTTAAAGCGACGGACCATCCGAATAGTTGTGGGGATTAAAATAGCGGTTGATCCCATCCAAGCAGCAGGATTAGATGAAATAATCACGGTATAATTTAAGAGATTAACACCGATGATAGCCACTGCAGCACGCATGACTAACTCTGCCACACCACAAATCGTCGGAATGCGCGCATTGCCCAATCCCTGTAGTGTTGAGCGCGTGACAAAGAGAATAGCAAGTAGCCAGTAGAAGCCACCATTTACAATATAATAATGTCTAGCCATATCGATAACAGCAGTTTGGTTTGGTGAGATAAAAGCAGTAGTGAAGTAGTAGTTCAAGCTTACTAAAAGAATGGCAAAGCCAATCGCCCAAGAAACAGCAATGAGTAGAGCTTGGAAAAGCCCTTGATTTATTCGTCGATATTGTTTTGCACCATAGTTTTGGGCTCCAAAGGTAGCCATGGCAAGCCCAATCGACATCATTGGCAGCATCGCGATTTGATCAATCTTAGAAACAATAGCTTGAGTGGCGACAGCATTTGTTCCCATAGTGTTAAGTGCTACTTGAAGCGTAATAGAGCCAATGGCGATAATACTAGATTGAAATCCCATGGGGATGCTTAAGCGCGCATGTGTACGTATTTCTTGTGCATTGTAAGCAAGGAGTTTGCGATTAAGATGTAACTCAGGCACCTTGCGTTTAATGTGTAAAACCAGATAGAGTACAGAGATACATTGGGCCAAAATCGTAGCTGCACTTGCCCCTGCTAAGCCTAAATGGAGAACGAGGATTGCGAAATACTCAAAGCTTATATTTAAAATACTGGCGACGATAAGTGCATAGAGTGGTGTCTTGGAATCACCTAAGGCACGGAGCGCATTTGAATAATAAGCATATAGTGTGGTCGCTGTAAGTCCACCTAGCATAATACTCAAAAAAGTATGTGCACCTTCGTAAATCTCAGCAGGAGTTTGCATAAGTTGGAGTAATTGCCCCACAAATAGGACCGATAAGACACTGAGCAAGAGCGAGATAGCTATCGTAAAATACAGCCCTGTCACAAAGGACTTTTTGACAGCATGTGCATCTTTGGCACCAAAGCGTTGCGCAGTAATAATCGTGAGTCCAGCGGTCATGCCCTGAGCAAAACCAACAATTAAAAAGTTGATGGAGCCTGTAGCCCCTACAGAAGCAAGGGCATTTTTCCCTAAAGTTTGACCAACGATTAGTGTATCTGCAGTATTATAGAGCACTTGAAAAAAGTTTCCCAAGAGCAAGGGGAGGGTGAAGGTAATTAAACCTTTGAGGATGTTTCCTTTTGTTAAATCTTTCATAATATTCCTAAATTCTTTGCTTTATACATTGTAAACTTTTTATATGTATTAAACAATAGTCTATCTGTCTTTTTTAGAATATCTTAATTTAGAATAAAAGAAAAGCACCTCAAGGGTGCCAAGAATTAGAATTATTTAGTAACGTTGATTGCTTGAGGTCCGCGTGGACCTTCTTCAAGATCAAAGTTCACTTTTTGACCTTCATCAAGTGTTTTGAAGCCATCAGTTTGAATAGCTGAGAAGTGTACAAACACATCGTTGCCTTCTTCAGTTGTAATGAAGCCAAAACCTTTAGTGGCGTTAAACCATTTTACAGTTCCTTGTGCCATTTGAATACATCCTTTCTTTAGTTTGGTAAATCTTATCGTCGGAAAGCGTGTAACAAAAAAGCACAAACGTTAACTTGAAAAAAACTTACAGCTTTATGATACCATATAAAGTATGGAAAAGAAAGCGCTAATTCGCCAAGAGATGATAAATTTACTGAAAAGTTTTGATCTTGCTGATAAAAGCTACCAAAGTCGGAAAATTATTGAAAAATTTCTTGCTTCTGAACAATGGAGAACAGCAAAAGTCGTTGCGCTCTACATGCCGCAGGAATTTGAATTTGATTTGAAAACTCTTTTTGAACAAAAGGATAAACAAATAGTTATACCCAAGACTTTGCCCAATCGTCACATGATGTTCGTAAAATACAATAAAAATGACTTAGAACGCACAAAATTTGGTATACTAGAACCTAAGTCGAACCAAGAAATTGTTCCTGATTTGATTTTAGTCCCAGGTTTGGCTTGGAATAAAGAGGGATATCGTATTGGTTTTGGGGCAGGATATTATGACCGTTATCTGGCGCATTTTTCTGGTCAGACTGCAAGTCTATATTATGATTTCCAGCAAAAAGACTTTAACCCAGAAACTCATGATATACGCATAGGAGACACATTTACTTATGAACATTGACATGATAAAAAAAGACTTTATGAAGCATAAAGCAACTTATGTTTTATCACTTTTAACAACGATGGTTTGGCTTTACCAATTCTTACGCTATGGTTTAGCTGCAACCTCGGCAATTAATCTTTTTAATACCGGTGCATTATTTCCACCAGCCATTTTGGTTGATCCGACTCAATTATGGCGACTGGTTACACCAATCTTTGTCCATATCGGATGGACGCACTTTCTGATGAATACTCTGACACTCTTTTTTATTGGACGTCAGGTTGAAGCTGTATTTGGTAGCCTTAATTTCAGTTTGATATATATTCTTTCAGGAATTTTTGGGAATGCGGCAACCTTTATTTTTTCACCAAACTCCTTATCTGCGGGCGCTTCAACCTCTATCTTTGGTCTTTTTGCAGCGATTGCAGGAATTGGCTTTTTTACTGGACATCCTTTGCTCAAACAGATTGGAAAGACTTTCACTGTTCTCATTGCCATCAATCTCTTTTTCAATTTGTTTAATTTAAGTACAGTAAACATTTGGTCCCATCTCGGTGGTGCGGTAGGAGGCCTGCTTTTGGCGCCTGTATTTCCACCTAAGTATTTTAAAAATTCTGTACCGATGCAGAATCGCATTTTATCGGGGGTAACAGTTGTGATTCTTTTTATGGTATTTCTTATTTTACCATTCATAAAATAGGTCCCCCAAAATTGAAAAAAGTAATGAGGAAGAGCTATGAAAACACGTGGATTTGAAATTGTAAGTAAATATGAAAATGCTGGACTTGAATTGCCAGTACGCGCAACGAAACAAGCTGCAGGTTATGACCTGTCTGTGGCCGAAAAGCTTGTTATACAGCCGGGGGAAATCAAGTTAGTACCAACAGGACTTAAAGCCTATATGCAAGCTGGAGAGGTGCTCTATCTTTACGATCGTTCATCAAATCCACGCAAAAAAGGTTTGATTCTGATTAATTCAGTTGGTGTTATTGACGGTGATTATTATAATAATCCAAGTAATGAAGGCGAGATATTTGCTCAGATGAAGAACATCACTGAGTCAGAAGTTGTTTTGGAAAAGGGAGAAAGAATTGTTCAAGCGGTCTTTATGCCTTTCTTAGTTGCTGATGGCGATGAGGAAACACTTAAGACCACACGTACAGGCGGTTTTGGCTCCACAGGTCACTAATGAAGAGGCTCAAAAGCTATCGATTGGAGATAGAGTTTTTGTGTTATAATGGTAAAATGGATTTGTTGTGCAATATTTGCTTGAAAGACTTACACTCGTAACTGGAAAAGTTTTCAGCCATCGAGCGTTTTTTTGCGGAAAAATCAAAAAGTTATCCGTCTGTGCCAAATCTTGATGCCTTGCTCAAGTATAAGCAAGTTCCTTTTGCTAAAGGCTTAAAAAATATAAGAGCTAGCTGGTGATAATAGTTTAACTTCTGATTGGAGACAGTGAGTCAGAGGCAGGATAAAAAGAAAGACAAAGAGAAGTATTGAAGGTACTTTCGCTAGGATATCCGTAAGGGGAAGTCAAGTAGAGTTGTTTTTTCTATGTTTAAATAAATAAAACGAGAGAATAAAAAAAACAGAAAGGAAGATAGCGTGCCAAAAGAAGTTGATGAATCAAAATTAAATTATAATCGTTTTCCCGGTGAGCATGTGATTTCCAATGGTGATATTGTAAAAGTAGGCGGGAAGACTTTTCATTTGGTCTACAATTACCGTGAGGGGTTTGATGCTGAAAAGTTAGAACAGCGTTTCAGTGATATTTTCGATAAATATGATTATATTGTTGGTGACTGGGGCTTCGAACAGCTGCGATTAAAAGGTTTCTTTTCAACCAGTAGAAAAAAAATGCAGTCTGAAAATAAAATAGATCGATTAGAAGACTATATTAATGAATACTGTAATTATGGTTGCGCCTATTTTGTTTTGCGACGTGTACGTTCACAAGATGAAGCATACACATCTGAACGTGTGTTTGAAGATAAACCGCGTCATCCAAAATTTGATAGGCTTCGTCAGCGGAATAATCGAAGTAAAGATCGAAACAGTCAGAAAAAACAGAAGAAAAATGAGAAAAAATATTTTGAAATTCGCGATAAATCAACGAAAATCAACAGTAAAATGAATGAAAATGAGAAAAATGACAAAGTTTCTCATTCTAAATCTAATTTTATAATGCGCGAACGCTCAAAAACAATAAAATAGACAAATATCAAAAAGTGTCTAAAAAACTATTGAATAATATACATAAAAAATGGATTAAGGACTGATTTGCTAAAAATATCGGAGATATAATGGAAAAACAAACAATTTATGGCTTAACACGTGATCAGCTGATTGACTGGGCAATCGAAAATGGTGAAAAAAAATTTCGGGCTACACAAGTATGGGATTGGCTTTATAGAAAACGTGTTCAAACTTTTGAGGAAATGACAAACTTATCGAAGGATTTTATTGCGAAGCTAAAGGCGCACTTTATCATGAATCCTTTGGAACAAGTGGTCGTCCAAGAGTCAGAAGATGGGACGGTTAAATACCTTTTCATGTTACCAGACAAAATGATGATTGAAACTGTCTTGATGCGCCAATCTTATGGTTTATCTGTATGTGTGACTACACAAGTTGGCTGCAATATGGGCTGTACTTTTTGCGCCTCTGGTATTCTGAAAAAAGAGCGTGATGTCACAGCTGGGGAGATTGTTGCGCAAATTATGCTGGTTCAAAAATATTTTGACGAAAAAGGTCAAGATGAACGTGTATCCCATGTTGTTGTTATGGGAATTGGTGAACCTTTTGACAACTATGTAAACTTGATGAACTTTTTACGCATAATCAATGATGACAATGGTTTGGCTATCGGAGCCCGCCATATCACAGTGTCAACTTGTGGTTTCATGCCTGCTAAGATCAAAGAATTTGCTAATGAAAATTTACAAGTGAACTTGGCTATTTCTTTACATGCACCAAATAATGCACTGCGTACAAGCTTTATGCGTATTACACGTAATGCTCCCTTGGAGAAACTTTTTGAAGCTATTGATTACTATACTGAGACGACCAATCGTCGTGTAACTTATGAGTACATCATGCTTTCAGGAGAAAATGACACGCCTGAGATTGCTCAAGAATTGGCTGATTTGCTAAAACCAAGAAAGAAACTTGCTTATGTCAACTTGATTCCTTACAATCCAGTTGCAGAGCACATCAGATATGAACGCTCAACACAGGGTGATACGGCGAAATTTTATGATGTTCTTAAGAAAAATGGAATCAACTGTGTAGTGCGTCAAGAGCATGGTACAGACATTGATGCTGCCTGTGGACAACTCAGAAGTAAACAGATTAGAAAAAAAGAAGAAAATTAAATAAAAATAAAAAGGAACCGCTTGCTGCCCTTAACCGTGCTATTGCTGGTTTCTTTTTGTATATTTATTATTAATTATAAAATGAAAGCGCATTATTATAATGAACGTTGATTTGCATTTAAAAAAAGATTAAACTATAATAAAGGTGTTGGAAGCGCTTTTACAATTTTTAATTTATAATAGATTTACTTAAGAAAGGATGCTTATCTCATGGAAAAAGCAATCAATGTCAACTCAGAAATCGGGAAACTTAAATCAGTTCTCCTTCATCGTCCAGGTGCTGAAGTAGAAAACATCACACCAGACACAATGCATCAGCTTTTGTTTGATGATATCCCTTACCTAAAGATTGCACAGAAGGAACACGATTTCTTTGCACAAACATTGCGTGATAACGGTGCAGAAACAGTCTATATCGAAGACCTTGCTGCAGATGTTTTCCAAACGGAAAGTGTTAAAAAAGACTTCTTGGCACGTCTCTTGCACGAGGCTGGCTATCGTCCAGGGCGTACACTTGATGGCTTGACAGAGTATTTGACAAGTATGGATACAAAAGCAATGGTTGATAAAATCTATGCAGGTGTTCGTAAAAACGAATTGGACCTTCAACGTACAGTACTTAGTGACATGGCTGGTTCTGATGCTGAAAATCATTTTTACCTCAATCCATTGCCAAACGCCTACTTTACACGTGACCCGCAAGCATCTATGGGTGTAGGGATGACTATCAATAAAATGACTTTCCCAGCACGTCAACCTGAATCTTTGATTACAGAGTACGTTATGGCACATCACCCACGCTTTAAAGATACTCCAATCTGGCGTGACCGCAACCATACAACACGTATCGAAGGCGGGGACGAACTAGTTCTTAACAAACATACTGTGGCAATCGGTGTTTCTGAGCGTACTTCATCTAAGACGATTCAAGCATTGGCTAAAGAGCTTTTCGCAAACCCATTGTCAACCTTTGACACTGTACTTGCAGTTGAAATTCCACATAACCACGCAATGATGCACTTGGACACTGTATTTACAATGATTAATCACGATCAGTTTACAGTATTCCCAGGAATCTTTGACGGCTCTGGAAATATCAATGCCTTCATCTTGCGTCCAGGTAAGGATGGTGAGGTTGAAATTGAACACTTAACAGATCTCAAAGCTGCACTTAAGAAAGTATTAGACTTGTCAGAACTTGACTTGATTGAATGCGGCAATGGTGACCCTATTGTTGCACCACGTGAACAATGGAATGACGGTTCAAATACATTGGCAATCGCTCCGGGTGAAATTGTCACTTATGACCGTAACTATGTCACTATCGAATTGCTCAAAGAACATGGTGTCAAAGTTCATGAAATTCTTTCAAGTGAGTTAGCACGTGGACGTGGTGGAGCACGTTGTATGTCTCAACCGCTATGGCGTGAAGATATCTAAAACAGTTCACTTAAAACTGCTTGGTTTACAGACACTGTCAATAAGCTTGACAGTTCTCGAACTCAAAACTCCAAGCAGATGCCATTATAATCTTATTTCAAAAAACAAAAAAATATTTAATTGAGGAGAAAAATAAATGCAAACACCAAAAATCAATTCAGTTTTCCAAGGACGTTCATTTTTAGCAGAAAAAGACTTTACACCTGCAGAAATTCAATACCTTATTGATTTCGCTATCCATTTGAAAGCTTTGAAGAAAAATAACATTCCGCACCACTACCTAGAAGGAAAAAATATCGCCTTGCTTTTTGCCAAAACTTCTACACGTACACGTGCAGCTTTCACCACTGCGGCGATTGACCTTGGTGCGCACCCTGAATATCTCGGTAAGGACGATATCCAACTTGGTATTAAAGAATCTACTGAAGACACAGCACGTGTTCTGGGGTCAATGTTTGATGCGATTGAACGTCGTGGTTTCTCACAAAAAGAAGTGGAAGACTTGGCAAAATACTCAGGTGTTCCTGTATGGAATGGTTTGACTGATGATTGGCATCCAACTCAAATGATTGCCGACTATATGACAATCAAGGAAGAATTTGGCTACCTTAAAGGTCTTAAACTTGCTTATGTTGGTGATGGACGCAACAACATGGCCAACTCTCTAATCGTAACAGGTGCAATGCTTGGCGTTAGCGTAACTATCGTGGCGCCTGAATCACTCCAACCATCAGAAGAAGTTATGGAAATCGCGCGCAAATTTGCAGCTGAATCAGGTGCAAAACCAGAAACAACTGCAGATATCGAAGCAGGGGTTAAAGGCGCAAACATTATCTACTCCGACGTATGGGTATCTATGGGTGAGTCAAACTGGGAAGAACGTGTTGAGCTCCTCACTCCATACCGTGTCACAATGGATATGATGAAATTGACTGGAACTCCAGATGAAGAACTCATCTTCATGCACTGCTTGCCAGCTTTCCACGATACTGAAACTGAATATGGTAAAGAAATCAAAGAAGAATATGGCTTGACTGAAATGGAAGTCACTGACGAAGTGTTCCGCTCTAAATACGCCCGTCAATTTGAGGAAGCTGAAAACCGTATGCACTCAATTAAAGCAATTATGGCAGCAACTTTGGGTAATCTCTTCATTCCAGATGTGCCAAGTATCAAATAATTGGTGTTGAATTTGATTTTTTCCGGATTTGACAGACTTTCCACTTTCGCTGATGCCAGTGGGAAGTTTGCACAAATCTGGAAAAAATATTTTAAGCTCCCTCTATAACTCTTGTTTTGAAAAGGTCAGATCCCAAATATATTATCATCGTGTTGAAGACTTTTTTAAAGCATATGACTTTATGAAAAAATAGGTAGTAATATGGAAGTAGAAAATAAAAAAGGAATTGGGCTCATGGCCCTTGTAGCCATTATTGTTTCAGGAGCAATTGGTGGTGGGGTATTCAACCTCTCAAATGATTTAGCTCGTGGCGCTACACCAGGTGGTGTTGTTATTTCGTGGCTCTTTATCGGTTTTGGTATTTTAATGCTCGTTTTGAGCTTGAACTATCTTGTAGTAAATAAGCCTGAACTTTCAGGTGTTTCAGACTATGCTCGCGCAGGATTTGGTGATTTTGCTGGCTTCTTATCAGGATGGGGGTATTGGTTGTCTGCTTGGGCAGGTAACGTTGCCTTTGCTGTATTGATGATGACCTCGGTCAATTATTTCTTTCCTGGGGTCTTTGCCAACGATGACGGTTCTTTAACTGTTTTATCAGTAATTGTTGTTTCTGTTGTCTCATGGGCTTTAACAGCACTTGTTATTCGTGGTGTCGAAGGAGCAGCAGTTATTAATGCTATCGTTCTCATCGCAAAATTAATCCCAATCGTAATTTTTGCAGTTGTTGCTATTGTCATGTTCAAAGCGGGAATTTTCACAGAGCATTTTTGGCAAAATGTAGCGATTAATGCAGATGGTTCAGCGGCCTTTACAAATATGACAGCATCAGGCTTAGTAGAACAAATTCAAAATTCTCTGATGGTCATGATTTGGGTCTTCGTTGGTATTGAAGGCGCTGCGATGATGGGTGACCGTGCCAAGAAAAAATCAGATGCAGGTAAAGCCTCCATTATTGGTTTACTTACCCTGTTAGTTATCTATATCTTGCTCTCACTCTTGCCATACGGTTATTTGGATCAAGCAACATTGGCAAGCATACCACAACCAGGTATGGTTGGAATCCTACGTGAAATGGTTGGCCCTTGGGGCGGGAATTTGATGGCTATTGGCTTGATTATCTCACTTCTCGGTGCTTGGTTGTCTTGGACAATGCTTCCGGTGGAGGCGACTTCTCAACTGGCTTCACAAAAACTTTTACCTGCATGGTTTGGGAAAGAAAATAAGGCTGGTGCACCTGTCAATTCATTATTGTTGACTCAAGGTTTTGTACAACTCTTTATTATCATTACCTACTTTGCCTCAGATGCCTATAATGTATTTGTATATCTTTGTACGGCTGTAATCATGGTCTGCTACGCTTTGGTAGGTGCCTACATGTTTAAAGTTGGTTTAGTGGAAAAATCACCGAGAAATATCTTAATAGGTTTCTTCGCTATGGCCTTCCAGATTGTTGCCCTTTATCTGAGCGGTTGGGAATTTGTATGGATGTCCGCTATCCTTTACGTTGTTGGCTTTGTTCTCTATATTCGCGCGAAACGAGAAAATAACAGAAGTATTTCTTCAAGAGAATGGTTTGCCATCATTGTGTTCACACTTGCAGCTTTACTAGCTCTTTATGGACTTCTTGCCAATCAATTTGGTTTAAGAGAGTTGCTCGGTATTTAAGAATAAAAAAGATGAAATTTTTGATTAATCAGAAATTTTATTCTTTGATGCGCAAAGTAAGCGCTTAAATAATAAGAAATAGGAGAAAATAATTTATGGTTAGACGTATTGTAGTTGCTCTTGGTGGTAATGCTATTTTGACAAATGATCCGACAGCAAAAGCACAACAAGAAGCCTTGGAAGTTACAGCAAGTCAATTGATTCCACTTATCAAAAACAACGATGTAGAAATCATTGTCACTCATGGGAACGGACCACAGGTTGGAAATTTGCTCTTACAACAATTGGGATCAGACAGTGAAAAAAATCCAGCTATGCCTTTAGACACAGCAGTTGCTATGACTCAAGGACAAATCGGTTACTGGATGAGTCAGGCTTTCACTAAGGCTCTACTTAAGGAAGGTTTAGGACATATCCCAGTTGCCTCAGTTGTAACCCGCGTTGTTGTTGATGGCAATGATCCAGCCTTTGAAAACCCAACAAAACCTATTGGACCGTTTTATGATGAAGTGCAGATGAATAAGATGCAGGAACAATATCCAGATTGGAAATTTGTTGAAGATTCGGGCCGTGGCTATCGCCGTGTTGTAGCAAGTCCAAAACCTGAGCGTATCGTCGAAGCAGAAGCAATTAAGCCTCTATTAGATGCTGCAGTTTTGACAACAGTATCAGGCGGCGGTGGTATTCCTGTAGTTGCCAATGAAGATGGGACATACACAGGTGTGGAAGCTGTTATCGACAAAGACTTCTCAGCCGCTAAACTTGCAGAACTCGTTGACGGTGATGAACTGGTTATCTTGACAGGTGTTGACAATGTTTTCGTCAATTACAACAAACCTGATCAAAAGAAATTGGAAAAGGTTACCTTGTCTGAGATTGGGGCCTACTTGGAAGAAGGACAATTCGCTGCAGGTTCTATGAAGCCAAAAGTTGAAGCAGCCATGGCTTTTGTAGAACGTACAGGACGTGCTGCAACGATTACCTCACTTGAAAATCTTGAAGATTTCTTGGCAAATGGTTCAGGGACAACAATTGTTGCGGATTAAAATGTGAAAGGCTGCGTTTACGTGGCCTTTTTCCTATGATTTGGAGGAGCCAATGAGAAATTTTAGAGAAGTAGAAGAGCTGATGGCCAAACTAAAAATTCCATATCAAATAGTGGAACATCCAGCAAGTTATTCTACAGAAGAATCAGATAAATATATCGAAGGACATGAAGGGTGTAGGTCGAAAACTTTAGTTTTGGCCAATAAAAAGTCCACGCAATTCTATATGGTTATTATGGATGACAGTAAGCGAGTGGAGATGAACAAGCTTGGGGAGGTACTTGGAGTAAATCGCCTGCATTTTGCATCAGAAGAACGCTTAGAAAGCATGTTGGGGCTCCAACCAGGGATTGTTTCTATTTATGGTTTGGTTGATAATAAAATGGATAATATGCACGTTTACTTTGATCGAGAAATGCTTGAGGAGCATGACATTATGACTTTTCATCCAAATGACAATACAAAGACAATATTCTTTCCTATGGAAGATTGCTTTAAAATACTGGAGTCACAAGGATATACTTATGCTATAATTGATTTTTGAGATATGGAGGAGTAGCTTATGAAAATAAATGGTTTTGGAGTTGAAGAATGGCTTAATGTGTGGGAAAAGTCAGCAGTATATGATATTGCACAGTCAACGATTTCATCTATGACCCTGCAAGAGATATTAGATTTAGAAGCGGATAAGGGGCAAGGCTTTATGTCGGCTCTTATGCAGGAGAAATTCAATTATGGCTGGATTGAGGGGTCTCCTGAATTTAAAAAAGAAGTGGCTAAACTTTATACTGATGTTCCTGCAGAAAATATCTTAGCAACAAATGGAGCAACTGGTGCAAATCATCTCGTACTGTATAGCCTGATTGAGCCGGGGGATCATGTTATTGCAGAATACCCAAGCTATCAGCAGCTCTATGATATTCCTCGGTCTTTGGGAGCAGAAGTTGATTTCTGGCAGATCTATGAGCGTGAAAATTGGTACCCTCGTCTAGAAGAGTTACGCCAGATGATGCGACCAAACACCAAGATGATTTGTCTGAATAATGCCAACAACCCCACAGGAACGACATTAAACCGTGCATTTTTGCAAGAAGTAGTAGACTTGGCTAAGACGGTTGGTGCTTATGTATTAGTTGATGAAGTTTATTTACCATTAGATGACTCAGAGGACTATGTACCCATTGCTGACTTGTATGAGAAAGGGATTTCCACCAATTCTTTGTCTAAAACTTACTCTGTTCCAGGTGTGCGCCTGGGCTGGGTAGCAACTCAGGACGAAAAACTGACCGATGTGTTTCGGAAATATAGGGATTATACAATGATTTGCTGTGGCGTTTTTGATGATGCCTTGGGAACTTTGGTTTTAAAGCATCGGGACAAAGTTCTTGCACGTAATAAAGCAATTGTAAATAAGAACCTCGAAATCTTGCGTGAGTGGGTTGAAAATGAACCCTTGGTTTCAATGATATATCCAAAGTCTGTTTCGACAAGCTTTGTAAAATTTGAAGAATTGGATCCAGAAAAAACGGAAGAATTTTGCATAGAATTACTAAAAAGCAAGGGAGTTCTTTTAGTTCCGGGAAATAGGTTTGACTTACCGGGCTATGCAAGATTAGGGTATTGTACAAACGAAGCGACCTTACGCGAGGGCTTAGCTGCTTTATCTCAATTTTTGCGAGAATATGACAAATAAGATAATAAGAGGCTTTGAGCCTCTTTTTCTATACCAAAAATTTCCAAATTTGGTACAATAATGAAAGGAGGATTTCCATGGATTTTGTAAAAATTAATAAAGAACGCCACGCTGTAAAAACATTTGACGGTAAAAAAATACCGACAGTAGATGTGAAACAGATTATCTCTGCTGCGAGCTTAGCACCTTCTGCGCATAACATCCAACCTTGGCATTTTGTGATTATAGAAAGTCAGCAGAAGCGTCAAGCGCTTTTATCAGAAGTTAAGGGAAAGAATGGGCAGCAGGTTAAAGAAGCGGGAGCTGTTATTGCTATTTTTAGTGATACAAATCTTTCAGAACGCTCAAGCGAAATTGCTCGCATAGGAGCTGGAGAACTTGACAGCGAGCAATTGCAACGTTTTAATAGTCGTTATCCACAAATGTTTGAAAGCATGGATGAGCTGATGGAGGCAAGCTACCTATCCTTGAATATAGGCTTTGTGACAATGAATCTCATGTATGCTATCAAAAATAGAGGGTATGAAGGAAATGTCATTCTTGGTTTTGATCGTACAGAGCGTGTGAACGAAATTCTTGAAGTTGATAAACGTTATCGTCCAGAACTGCTGGTTGTCCTTGGAACATCAGAGTCTAAAGGTGAAGCAAGTTATCGCTTGCCACAGCAAAACATTATTGAGATTCGTTAAGCATTTGTAAGAAAAACTGGAGTCGTTTATATCGAAATCTAAGGTGAAATTTGCTAGAATAATAGAGACATAAAAATGATAGATATATTAGGGAGCGAAGGAAAAAGTGCTAGATTTTTGGCAGGACTATCCTGAAATTAGAGGAAAACTTATCGCAGTACAGACTTTGATGGCGGAACGTTTGTCAGTAAATAATGCAGACATACGTGATGCATTGCAAAAGTTTACGACACGCGGAGGTAAAATGGTTCGTCCAGCGCTTTTTTTTCTATTTTCTGGCTTATTAAAAGAGGGCAACCAAGACGAAGAGCGCTTGCTTAAAATAGCGGCTAGCTTGGAGTTGCTGCACTCAGCGACCTTGATTCATGATGATATCATCGATGATTCGCCTTTACGCCGAGGTTTACCAAGTGTGGAGGCTCAGTTTGGTAAAGATGTTGCTGTGTATACAGGTGATTTTATCTATACAGTGTATTTTGAACTACTTTGCGAGACGATGGCAGACACGCCATTTTTACCTAGAAATGCAAAGTCAATGAAAAAAATACTGCAAGGTGAACTGACTCAAATGCAGTCAGCGTTTAATGCAGATAACAGCATCCGACACTATCTTAAGGCAATAAGCGGTAAAACGGCAGAATTGTTGAGTCTGGCTTGTTTGGAAGGGGCATATTTTTCAGGCGGAGATAAGCAGATGCAACGGTCAGCTCGAAAAATCGGTTTGGCTATCGGTTTGGCCTTCCAAATATATGATGATGTTTTGAACTTTACTGTAGGTTTAGAGGAGGCTGATAAGCCTATACTGACGGACTTTAGACAGGGAATCTACACATTGCCTCTGCTTTTAGCAAAAGAGGAAGCACCTGAACAGGTTTTACCCTATCTGGTAGCCTCAGACGGTCTCAGCCGTGAGGAATGTATCCAGTTTTCGCAGTTGGTAGCGGATCTGGGTGGCATTACAGGAAGTTTATTTTTAGCCAAACATCTCACGAACCAAGCGCTTTTAGAAATTGAAAAACTTCCCCAATCTCGTAATCGTGAGATTTTAAAGGAAGTTACTCAAACTTTATTACAAAGAAATTATTAAAAATGAATTTTAAAACATTTGCTGAACTCATTGAGTTGAAAGCTAAAGCAGCCAGCGTTTTTCCTTTTTTATTGGGATTGGCTTACTCACTCTATCATTACCAGACGGCCAACTTCTTCCCTTTGTTCCTCTACTTTATCGCTATGTTCTGTTTCAACTGTTTTGTAGACATATGGGACAATTATAATGACTATCATAAGGCTGTGGACACGGAAGATTATAAGAAAAATACCAATATTATTGGGAGAGAAAATCTGTCTCTTAAGACAATACGTACATTGCTCATGTCCTTCTTTTCTCTCTCCTTGTTATTAGGGTTAATCGTAGCTTGGCTGGTGGGTTGGCCTGTCTTTTGGCTCGGACTCTTTTGCTATTTTGTAGGGATTTTTTACTCTGCAGGTCCGAAACCACTATCAAGTTTACCGGTGGGCGAGTTGGCGAGCGGTTTAACAATGGGCTATTTGATTTTTCTGATTTGTGTATATATTAATACGAGTGCGGTTTTTATCTGGGACTTTGAAAGTTTGGGGTCAACCTTTCTCGTTGCCTTGCCAAGTACATTGCTGATTTCAAACCTGATGTTGGCCAATAATACCTGCGATTTGGAAGAAGACGAAGCCAATCATCGTTACACCATTGTGTATTATATTGGCAGAAAGAATGCGTTGCGCTGGTGGACGATGAGTATCGTTGTAGCTTATATTTCTATTGTTGCTGCTGTTGTTCTAAGATTGATTTCCCCGCTTATGCTGATGCTCTTCTTGCTTTTACCTTTTATCGTAAAACAGGCCAGACCTTACTTACAAAGGCAGGTAAAAAAAGAAACATTCATTATTTCAGTGAAAATCCTGCTCATCTTCTCTTTTACCCAGACAATCTTGATGCTTGTATCTTTAGCTATTTAAACTAATGAAGCAAAAAAAGTTCCATAATAAATCCCACAAGATGTGTCACAGAACCCTAAAAAAGCCTTTCAGTTAAGAAGGCTTTTTTGCTAGTCACAGCACTCTGTTTTCGCTGATGTTTCCAGTGCAGAAACACCTTTGACGGGACAGGTTGTTGTGGCACAATCATCGCACGCTCCTTTACCACGGACTGTTTTGCGAATAGAAAAGAAGGTGGCGGTTAAAATAATAACTAAAAGAATACTACTAGCTAAGTTCAAGAGAATGTTCCTCCTTATTTAGTGTAATTTTTGGTTTACGGAAAATGAGATAACTTCCAAAAATCATGAGAAGTAGCGCAGATAAAGTGCTGATATTAAAGGTTTTTTCAAGGACGGAAAAACCGATCTGATAAATAATGAAACTCATACTATATGCAATAGCCGTTTGAAAGCCAACAGCGCGTAAAGTCCATTTTACGTCACCCATTTCCTTATAAATAGCAGATATAGCAGCGATACATGGTGCACATAAAAGATTAAAGACAAGTAAAGAGTAAGCTGCAAGAGAGGTATAACTGCTTTGTAAAGCTGTCCAAATGGCTCTGCCATTATTTTCTGCATCTGCACCCTGCGCATACAATTGACTCATCGTCCCAACGATGGTTTCCTTTGCGATAAGGCCGGTCAAGGTTGCGACAGTTGCTTTCCACTCTCCGAAGCCCAGAGGAGCAAAGATAATACTCAAGTAACCTCCTAATGTGGCCAATATTGATTCCCCCGGTTCAACTTGCGCCAAGGTAAAACTATAATTGGACAAGAACCAAAGACAGACATTAAGGGCAAATATAATAGTTCCAGCACGTTTAATAAAGCTGAGACCACGGTCAAAAGCATACTTTAAGACTGTAGGAAAATGAGGCAGATGATAAGTAGGGAGTTCCATAATGAAGGCAGAGGTATCACCAGCAAACATTTTGGTCTTTTTTAATATGATTCCTGAAAGGATAATCATCGCCATGCCTAAAAAGTAGGCACTAGGAGCTACCCAACTGGTGGAGTGAAAAAATGCGCCAGAAACCAAAGCAATAATCGGCAATTTTGCCGAACAAGGCATAAAGGTTGTGACCATAATCGTGATTTTTCGATCACGCTCCTGTTCAATTGTGCGCGTGGCCATGATTCCAGGAACGCCACATCCAGAAGAAATTAACATTGGGATGAAGGATTTTCCAGATAAACCAAACCGTCTAAAGATGCGGTCCATGACAAATGCCACACGTGCCATATATCCTGAATCTTCAAGAAAGCCCAATAAAAGAAAGAGAATAAAAATTTGGGGGACAAAACCTAAAATAGCTCCAATTCCGGCAAGGACACCGTCGAGGAGAAGTGACTGTACCCAAGGAACAATAGCCCAATAGTCCATCATTTGACGAAGCGTGTTGGGCAGAAAACTGCCAAAAAAATTATCATTTAACCAATCACTGGCAGGTGTACCAATAACTTGAATAGCCAAGAAGTAGACCAACCACATGACAAAGATAAAAATAGGGAGCCCCAACCATTTATTGGTGACGATACTGTCTATCCTATCCGTTAGGTTAAGGCGCCCGTTACTATTACTTGTAACGACAAGGCCTACAATTTGTCCGATTAAATCATAACGTTCATTGACGATGATAGATTCATGATCATCTCCCATTATTTTCTCGGTTATTGCAACAATATCATTCAATTCTTTTCTTTGAGTATCACTAAGACTTTCTAAAGCTAAGGTATCCCCTTCAAAGAGTTTGATTTGTTCAAAACGATTCTCTGCATGAGGGCAAATTTGTCCAATCTCTGCTAAGGCACTTTCAAGACGGTGGTCGTAGTCCAGAGGGTGAATCTCCAAAGGCTGGCAAGCAATCCGTATAACCTCATCCAAGCCACGATTTTTTAGAGCACTTGTGGGTACAACAGGTACCCCCAACATATAAGAGAGTTTTTCTTTGTCTATCTTCTTTCCTTGATATTCCAGTAAATCACTCATGTTTAGAGCAATAACTATAGGAATGTTAAACTCCATAAGCTGTAATGTAAGGTAGAGAGAACGCTCCAAATTAGTAGCATCTATAATATTAAGGAGAATATCTGGTGGGGTTTCTCTAAGATAGTTCCGTGTAACCTGCTCTTCCAAGGTATAAGGTGAGAGTGAATAAGTTCCAGGAAGGTCTTGAATAGCAATGGTTTTGTCTTTTTTATAACGCCCAGTTTTACATTCTACTGTGACACCAGGCCAGTTTCCGACTTGTTGATTGCTTCCGGTCAATATGTTGAAAATACTGGTTTTTCCACTATTGGGATTTCCGATTAAGGCAATTTTGGTCATCTATATTTCCTCTTGATTGGGGATTACTATTTTTATCTTTTCGGCATCAATTTTTCGTAAAGAGAGAGCATAACCTCGGAGATGAAGTTCCATAGGATCGCCTAGAGGGGCAAGCTTATGAACGGTAATGTGCGTACCGCGTGTAATGCCCATATCCATTAAGCGGCGTTTCATTTCTCCTTGACAGTCAATAAAGCGAACGACTCCGGTCTGCCCAGTAGTCAAGGATGAAAGAGAAGATAAGTTCTCTTCGGATTGTTCATTTTTAATCACAATATCTTGCAAGTAGAAGTTACTTAAGGCTAGGCGCGTGTCACCGATTTTTAAAAGAGCATTTTCTCCATCAAGAGAAAGTAGGACGATTTCTTTATCTGATGAAAAACCAAGTTCCCGTAATTTTCCAGCATGTGCGGATTTTAAAATTTTATCGATGTAATATATTTGACCAATTCGGGCTGTATTCAGTGTTTTCATGCGGGCTCCTTCAGCGAAATGTAAAATACATTTGACATTACACTAAGTATAACACGAATCACTTGTAATTTCGAGGAAATTGTGTATAGAGTTCCGCTGTGGAAAGTTTGTGATACTTTCTTGACCGAGGATGTCGGTGTTTCACGTGAAAACAAATAAAAAAACTTGCCTTAAAACGGAAAGCCTATCTAAATGGTAGTTATGGTATTTTTACCGTATCCATTTTAGCAGGCACTGTTTATCATAATTAAAGGCAAGTTTTTTTATTGGATTTACTCTACAGAGAAGATATAAGGGTAAACAGGCTGTTTTCCTTCATGAATCTCTACCTCGAGTTCAGGATAGCGTTTTTCTAGCTCTTTGGCGATGCGTTCAGCGTTTGATTTTTTACCGTCTTCTCCGATATAGATTGCTGCGATTTCGCTGTCTTCATCAATCATTTTTTCGAAAGAAGCAAAGATGGCATCGTTCATTTTCTTGGTTGAAGCGACGATTTTATTATTGACCATACCGAGAGTATCTTTTTTGTGTATTTCGATACCATCAATATTTGTATCGCGGATGGCTTGTGTCACTGAACCAGATTGTACATCTGCTAGAGCAGCAGTCATGCTTGTTTTGTTATCTTCAATAGATTTTGTTGGGTCAAAGCTGAGTAGAGCGGTGAAACCTTGTGGAATGGTTGCGGTTTCAATCACTTCAACAGGAATATCTGCAACTTCAGCAGCAGATTTAGCTGCCATGAAAATATTTTTGTTATTAGGTAAAATAATTACTTTTTCGGCATTCACAGCATCAATAGCTTTGAGGATGTCCTCTGTTGAAGGGTTCATTGTTTGTCCGCCAGAAACGACGTGTTGGACTCCCATTTCACGGAAAATATCGGCGAGACCTTCTCCCGCAGCAATAGCAATCAATCCCCAGTCAGATTTAGAAGTTGAGGTACTGATGTTGTTTGCTTTTTCCTTTTCAGCAACGCCCTCGTTTTGCAGGCGCATGTTATCTACTTTAACTTTAACGAGGCGACCGTATTTGAGTCCTTCTTGCATCACTAAACCAGGGTCTTCAGTATGCACATGGACTTTTACGATCTCGTCATCATCAACCACTAAGAGCGAATTACCGATCCCCGCCAAGTAGGCTTGGAAATTATCGTGATCATAACTTTCGCGCACTGTTGGTCCTTGACCAAGCTCTACCATAATTTCTGTACAGTAGCCGTATTTGATATCGCTTGTAGAGGCACCAGCCACACTGGTTTCAGCCTCATGTTCAAGGTTAATCATGCGCTCCATAGCGCCCAAACCTTGCTCAGGATTTTCAGGAACAAATTCCCCATTGAGAGCCATCAAGAAGCCTTCATAGATGTAGACTAGACCTTGACCGCCTGAGTCAACAACGCCAACTTCTTTAAGGACAGGAAGCATATCTGGAGTTTTAGCTAAAGCAATCTTAGCTCCTTCAAGGGCAGCTTCCATAACTGCTATAGCATCATCTGTTTCGTTTGTCTTACGGTTTGCGAGCTCGGCAGCACCACGAGAAACAGTCAAGATAGTTCCTTCGACAGGTTTCATAACAGCTTTGTAAGCTACTTCTACACCGCTTTGCAAGGCATTTGCCAAATGGATACCGTCAAGTTCATCGTAATCCTTTGCATATTGTGCAAAGCCACGGAAGATTTGACTAAGGATAACTCCAGAGTTGCCACGTGCGCCCATAAGCAAACCTTTGGAAAGAATTTGAGCAACTTGACCAACAGTTTCGGCTGGTTTTTCAGCAACATCTTTGGCGCCATTTGTGATTGTCATCCCCATATTTGTTCCCGTATCACCGTCTGGGACAGGAAAGACGTTAAGAGAATTGACGTATTCAGCTTGTTCGTTAAGGCGACTTGCTGCCGCCTGAATCATTTCTTGAAATTTACTTGCGTTAATATTTGACACTAGTCTTCAACCACCTTCACATTTTGTACATATACATTGACCTTAGCTGCTGCAATGCCAAGTTGATTTTCCAGATTAAAACGGATACGTTCTTGGATGTTTTTGGCAACTTCGCTAATTTTGACACCATAGCTGACAACGACATAAACACCAATGGTTGTTTGATTATCTGCTGTCGTTACGACAACACCTTTAGAATAGTTTTCTTGTCCGAGGATATTACGGAAGTTGTCTTTCACAGCATTTTTACTTGTCATGCCGACAACGCCGAAAATTTCAGTAGTGCTTGCACCAACAACAGTAGCGATAACGTCTGTTGCAATGTCAACATTACCATGTTGAGTATTAATAGTAACGGTCATTTTCATATGCGTGCTGCTGAATTTCACAGCACTTTCCTCCATAATAATTTATGTATCACTTCATTCTACCATAATTTTGTAAAATAGAACAGTTGTTTTATTGGCTTTTTAGTCACTTTTTCCTGATTAGTGATCTGAGTATCCCTTGTTTTAGGAGAAGGCTTCCAGTAAAATTCTTAAAAGATGATGCGACTTCTTGGGATATATAAACATGAAATATGAAAACCTTTACTTTTTCAGGGAGGTGTAGTATACTATATTTGTTTCTGAGTGTTTCGTTTTTATTAAAAAAGAGACATAAATTACAAGAAGGAGCCGGTATGTTGAAAAGAATTTCAAGTGAAAAATTACCTCAAGCTGTAGGAAGTTATTCCCCAGCCACAGAAGTAGGCAATTTAATTTTTACTTCTGGGCAATTGCCTATCAATGGTAAAACAAATAAAATAGACTTTCCAGATAGTATAGAAGAGCAGACAAAGCAGTCGATGAATAATGTGAAATACATTTTAGAAGATAACAAGTCTTCATTAGAAAACATTGTAAAAACGACAGTTTATTTAAAAAACATCAAAGACTTTGCAAGCTTCGATCAAGTATATAAAAGCTACTTTACAGGAAGTTTTCCTTCCAGAACGGCGTTTGAAGTTGGAGAGTTGCCTATGGGCGCACTTATCGAGATTGAAGTGGTTGCTCAAAAGATAGGGTAAAATGTATAAGAGGCTGGAAAAGAAATAAAATCTTATCTGATTTTAACTAAAACTGCTCAATCACGACATTTTTGTACGTGGCTGAGCGTTTTTAATTTTTTTTATGGTCGTCTCTCCAAGAACAATGTAACAAAACATTATGATAACGTTTCATAAATATTAAGTAACATGTTAAAATATGACGAGAGATACCATTGTATTTGGAGA